>JBBQUX010000005.1:0-61397 GCA_038212135.1 Bacteroidales bacterium
AGGCAAAGAAATAGCCATTGATGGCCGGTTAACTTATCACAATTGGGAAGATAAGAATGGAACAAAGCATGTCAGTTCGGAAATTGTAGCCAACGAAATGCTTTTTGTTGGTTCGAAAAGTGAAATAAATAAAGCATAATCCAATTATTCTAAACCCTAATCCCCAACCCTTAAATCCTTATAAAAATGAACACACTACGCAACTCAGTAAAACTAATTGGTCATCTCGGACAAGATCCTGAGGTAAAGAACCTGGACAAAGGAAACAAATTCGTAAAATTCTCCCTCGCTACCAGCGATAGCTTTTCTGCCAAGGACGGCAGCAGGCAGGAACAGACTCAATGGCACAATATTGTTGTGTGGGGAAACCTGGCCGGCATTTGCGAAAAATACCTGAAAAAAGGTAAAGAAATCGCCATTGATGGCCGCCTGACTTACCGCACCTGGGAAGACAAGAATGGAACTAAACATACCAGTTCGGAAATTGTGGCTAATGAATTGCTGTTTGTAGGCACGAACTCTGATTCAAAAAAATAGCTTATTCCTTGAATTCTAAAACCTGCAATTCCCTCCAAAAAGATGCAACTTCAACATATCCAAACAAAGATTTCCGAACTCAGAGGATATGAAGTAATGCTGGATTCTGAGATGGCTGAACTTTATGAAACTGAGACCAAACGGCTCAAAGAAGCAGTAAGGAGAAGCATCGACAGGTTTCCATCCGATTTTATGTTCGAGGTAAACATACCCGAGTTGGAAAGTTTGAGGACGCAATTTGCGTCCTCAAACAGAGGTGGGACCCGATATCTGCCATTTGTTTTCATTGAACAAGGTGTCGCAATAGAAGTATATATCCAGATCGTTCGGGCGTTTGTATTTCTCCGTCAATATTCTCTTACAAATACAGACTTGACAAATAAGCAGACCTTGAAAACCAAAGACAAAATAAATACCAAACAGATTCAAAGGAAAAGAATCGGTTTTAAAACAAATATTAATCATAGCCCGGGCAATACTATCTTTGCCCTAAACCCAAATCCCTAACCCCTAAATCCTTAAAAAAAATGAACACACTTCGCAACAACGTAAAACTAATCGGCCGCCTTGGCCAGGATCCTGAAGTCCGCAACCTCGAAAAGGATAACAAAGTGGCAACCTTCTCACTTGCCACTGGCGAAAGCTATACTGATAAAGATGGAAACAAGAAAGATTCCACGGAATGGCACAATATAGTTGCCTGGGGAAACCTGGCGGGTATCTGCGAGAAATACCTGAAAAAAGGTAAGGAAATTGCCGTCGATGGCCGCATTACCTACCGCAACTGGGAAGATAAGAACGGAACCAAGCATACAACAACCGAAATTGTTGCCAACGAAATCCTGATGGTAGGAGATAAATCTGCCGAAAAAGAATAAACTATCTCCTTTCAAAAAAGAAAGCCGCCAGGCACTAAAGCTTTTGCGGCTTTTTTTATATAAGCAAAAATCTACTGAAATCCTGCATGAATAACCTTTCTAATGATTGAATATCCGGCAGCTTTACAATAAAAAGTGGTATTTTTACATTTACCAATAACAACCCCTTATCTGCATTATTATGAAAAACAATGCAATATTATTGTGTACTGCAATTCAGTTAATTTTTAATTCCTGTTCCATGAGCCAGAATCTTCCAACGGTCACCGATTCAGTAGATCTTCAAAAATACGCCGGCAAATGGTTCGAAATAGCTTCGTATCCGATGTCGTTTCAAAAAAACTGCTTTTGCGTTACTGCCGACTATACCCTGACCGATAAAGGATATATGAAAGTAATTAATTCCTGCAGGAAAGGAAGTGTTGATGGAAACGTAAAATCTATTATCGGTAAGGCATTCCCGGTTGAAGGTGCTGACAATGTAAAGTTGAAAGTTCAATTTTTCTGGCCTTTTAAAGCCGATTACTGGGTTGTCGATAAAGCCGAAGATTATTCATGGGCAGTGGTTTCCGGGTCAGGTCGCAAATACCTGTGGATATTGAGCCGTACCCCTGAAATGGAAAAAGAAACATGGCAGGGAATTACTGAAAGGCTTGTAAAGAACGGTTTTGATCTCAGTAAACTGAAAATGATGGTTCATAAATGATTCCGGTTTCAAATTCCACATCATTTAGCCCAAATTCCGGGATCGGCTTTTCTCCCTGTCACCTTTCTCCAGGCCGCCTCTCACCTATTCACTCCTCAGTGGCTCTTATGAATATTGTAAATCAGATTCCTTACCATACTACGTGGTGAAAACCGGGGTGTCATTGCACTTAATTTATTCATAATCCCGGGGATTTCAATCGCTTTTCCTGTCAACATGGCTTTATAACCTGCTTTAGCAACTTCCAATGAAGTAGCAGGCGGAAGCATGCGATGCATCAACGAATGACCAAGACCGGAAAGTTTAGCAAAACCTGTATCAGTTGGTCCGGGACAGAGGGCTGTAACAGTCACTCCGCTTCCTTTAAGTTCCCGGGTCAACGCTTCGGAAAAAGATAAAACATATGCCTTACTTGCATAGTAAACAGCCATTCCGGGGCCTGGCATAAAAGAAGCAGTAGAAGCCACATTCATTATGCGTCCTTTTCCCGCTTTGAGCATTCCCTGCATGAAAGCGTGAGTTAAATGAGTAAGCGCACTAATATTAAGCCGGATCATCTCCATGTTTTTCGCCAGGTCAGCTTTGGCAAAATCACCGAAATCACCAAATCCTGCATTGTTCATCAAAGTATCAATTGTCAGATTTCGTGATTTCACTTCAGAGATTAATTTTTCAACCCCTGCTTCATCTGACAAATCAACAGCCATTGTAGCAACATCGATTAACTTGTTTTTACGAAGTTCCACTGCGAGTTGATCAAGTTTATTTTCTGATCGGGCCACCAGGATGAGGTTTTTCCCATCAGCTGCTGCAATTTTTGCCAGATCATAACCAATTCCGCCTGAAGCACCGGTAATAAGTGTATATGTTTTTATGTCCATTTGAAGAATGCGGTATAATTTTAAAATCAGAATATTAAACGCACTATTAAATTTATTGTTTCCTCACGCATGTTAAAAGTTTATAAATCAGCATACAGGCCAAAACTGTTTATAACTTTTTAATAATCTCCTGACCTGAGGTGTAAAAACAGCTTTTACAATATGTTATTTTGTAGCAAACAGAGGGTAATTTATATGCTGGAAATTTGAAATATTGGAAAAAGAAACACAGATTTCAACCGACAAATTTCAAATACTGCTTCAATTCCCCGGTTCAGAATCCTTTTGACCTGAATAGCAGATAAATACGTCTATTATTGGGATGTAACACTCAAATAACTGGTCTAACCTTTTAAAACTAAATTCGTATGCCAGTAAAACCTGCTTTAAAAGCTGTTAAAAAACAAAAAAAGATATTCGTTCTCGATACCAGCGTGATTTTGTATAACCACGATGCCATCAACAGTTTTGATGATAACGACGTAGCCATTCCTATTACAGTACTCGAAGAACTCGATAACTTTAAAAAAGGTAACGATAATATAAACTTCGAAGCGCGTGAGTTTATAAGAATAATCGACCGCCTTTCGGAAAAACGAACACTCACCAAGTGGCTTACCTTGCCCAAATCCAAAGGAGGTAAGTTTAAAGTTATAATGATCGAACAGGGGGATATGGATGCCAGGGTAATTTTTGGTGAAAACAAACCGGATCACCGGATTCTGAATGCTGCCCTGGCCATTGCAAAAGAAAATCCCGATTGCAAGGTTACACTTGTTTCGAAAGATGTAAACCTTCGTCTGAAAGCCAAATCCCTGAATATTCAGGCGGAGGATTTCCTTACGGGAAAAATCAAAGATCCGGAAGGATTATATACCGGGAAAACAGTGATTGAGGGATTGCCGTCGAAAGTAATTGATAACCTTTACCAGAACGGCCATTGCGAGTTGAGTGATATTGGCGTTCAAAGTGCTATTCCCAATCATTACTACATTCTGAAAAACACCAAAAACTCTGCCCTCGCTTTTTATAATGCTACCACTCAACGAATTGAGAGGCTCGACAAACGACCTGCATACCGCATTATGCCTCGCAATGCCGAACAGGTTTTTGCCTTGCATGCCATAATGGACCCGGATATTAAACTGGTTACCTTGCAAGGTGTTGCCGGAACCGGGAAAACCTTACTTGCACTTGCGGGTGCAATGGAACAGCGACGTGAGTTTAAACAGATTTACCTTGCCCGGCCCATCGTTCCGCTTAGTAACAAAGAAATTGGATTTTTACCCGGTGATATAAAGGAAAAAATCGGACCATACATGGAGCCCCTTTACGATAACCTTAAATTTATACAGAGCCAGTTCGGCGATAAAGATAAGGAGCATAAGGTTGTTACCGAATCCCTTGCCAACGAAAAACTGGTTGTCACTCCTCTAGCCTATATCCGTGGCAGAAGTATCAGTAATGTGTTTTTTATTGTGGATGAAGCGCAGAACCTTACCCCACACGAAGTTAAAACCATTATTACCCGTGCCGGCGAAAACACCAAAATAGTATTTACCGGTGATATCTTCCAGATTGATACGCCTTACCTCGATTCGCAGAGTAACGGGCTTTCGTACCTGATCGATAAGGTAAAATCGCACCCGATGTATGCACACGTGAGGCTGGAGAAAGGAGAACGGTCGGAACTGGCTAACCTGGCGAACGATCTGTTATAAATTGTGTGATGTATCCTTAAAGCATATTTCCACAAATGATTGCAAAAGTTGTACTCATTTGTGGATTTCTTTTTTGAGAAATATAATTCCTTCAAAATTCTGCACAAAACATTCTTCAATCTACATTTTTCACTTTTCAATCCTTACTGTTGTCAGCACCGTTTGCCCCACCGCCATCAAAGTGGCTTTACTGATTCCCTTCATATTGTCATTTATAGTATGCCAATGCTGGTAAAATCCTGAATTGGTAGAAGGATCGTGCTGGATAATATCGATAGTTGGAACCTGCCGCAATTGATTGATATACAAATGATCGTCAGTAATACCATTGGTCCGTTCTGTTGAAAAATAATCGCTGTACCCTATTGACGCCGAGATATTCCAGACTTTTTGCATCACATCAGAAGCATAATACATGCTGGTTCCTTCCATGGTAAAAACTGCATTTTCGGCTCCAACCATATCCAGCAGTATTCCATATCGGGCACTGTAAGCCGGCACATGCGGATATCGCGACCAATACTGCGATCCAAGTGCCCAGTCGTCAGTACCTAAAAATCCAGCACTTTTTGGTGCCCCGTAATCTTCGCCATCGAGCAATAATATATCTATACCGATTGAAGCAGGTGAAATTTTTAGTTGACGGGCTATTTCAATAAGTATTCCTACACCACTTGCACCATCGTTGGCTCCGTCAATAGGTGTACGGTGAAATGCCGTATCAGGATCATTATCCGCATAAGGCCGCGAATCCCAGTGGGAACAAAGCAAAACACGGTTTGTACTTTGGGGATTAAAGGAGGCAATAATATTCTTGCAATTAAGGGTGGTTCCATCATACGATTTTGCGGTAAATGGCTGAACAACTACCTGATATGCATACTTTTTAAGCGTTTTCTCCAGCCATAAAGCACAATTAGCGTGAGATTTACTATTAGGTACCCTCGGACCGAATTTAACCTGTTCATTCACAAAATACCAGGCTGAGTCAGCATTAAAATCAGCAGCTTTTATTGCCAGGGCTTTTGTTTCTGATTCAGTGTTATCAGGCTTATACGCGGACTTCGGTTTGCAGGAACTAATTGCAACAATTGCAGCAATAGTAAACAATAAGGTGTAAAATCGCATATATAAAGTTTTAGAAGGGCAAAGGTAATACAATCAACACTGAAAATTGCTTACAGGAAATCAGCTTTATGACCGAACGAAGCGGTAAATACCGATTCGGCTACCGGCCTTCGTGTACGGGGGCTCAACTCAAGTTTCAGCAGGTTAGGATGAAGTTTTTCAGCTTCGCCCCGATATCCAAGTGTAATTGCTACCATAACTTTATATTCCGGAGGTATTTCAAGTGAAAGGGCAGCTTGAGCCGTATCGAACCCACCCATCTGGTGAGTATAAATACCTTCTTCTTTTGCCTGTAGCGAAAGCGTCGCTACTGCTTGTCCCAGGTCGTATGCAGCATAATTGTTCGGTTCACCTTTAGAGCTAGTGGTTTTGGCAATCGCCAGCACCAGAACCGGCGCATTTACCACCCATAACCGGTTAAATTCTACCAGCGTTTTAAATATTTTTGAATAAACATCATCGCCATTAAACCCAACCAAAAAGTACCAGGGCTGTAAATTGCTCGATGAAGCTGACCATCGGGCAGCTTCAAAAATGCGTTGAAGCTTTTCAGGCTCGACCGGCCTTATATCGTATGCGCGGGGACTCCAGCGCGCTGTAATCAGAGGGTGGATTTTGTAATCCAACTGGGGATGTTTGATTGATTCGATGTCATTCACGGTAAATATGATTTTCTCTATTGTAACATTCTGTTTAATGAAGAGTTCATAAATTTCATCTGTTATTATTTATTTTTTATGGGTGATGGAATACGCCAGATTGATCATAATATCATCTTTGGCTGGTGATTTATTCCAATCATGGCTATTTCATGCAATATTATTCTTTCTTGCTAAATTACAGTAATTTTTAACTAAAAAAATATCAAAGTATTTTTACAAATAATCCCGGTCAGTATGATTATCCAACTAAGTTAAAACAAGGAAAAAACAATGATGTAAGTAGTTTGGATTGAATAATATTAAAATATTCGTTTTAAATAATATAACTTTGTTGAATAATTCATAATACCTGCACGCAATGAAAAACAAGTATCTTGATCTGATTGAACAAACTTTCGATTTCCCTACCGAAGAGTTCAAAGTGGAGGATGGTGACCTTCTGTTTCACGATATTCCACTTATGGAAGTAATAAAACAATACGGCACTCCATTGAGAGTCACATACTTACCAAAGATTTCCAAACAAATACAAAAGGCAAAACGCCTTTTCAATGTGGCTATTGCCAAAACCGATTACAAAGGAAGTTATAACTATTGCTACTGCACTAAAAGCTCTCATTTTTCATTTGTTCTGGAGGAAACGCTGAAAAACGATATACATATTGAAACTTCATCTGCTTTTGATATTCCGATTATAGAATCGCTTTACGAGTCGGGTAAAGTTAAGAAAGAGATGTACATTATATGCAACGGATTCAAACGCCCGCAATATATCGAGAATATCTGCAACCTTATTGAAGAAGGATTTGAGAACGTTATCCCAATACTGGACAACAAGTTTGAACTGGATGAATACGACCGCAATATCACGCGCAAGATCAAAATAGGTATCCGGATCGCATCAGAAGAAGAGCCTAAGTTCGACTTTTACACTTCGAGGTTAGGCATTCGGTATAACGATATTGTTTCCTATTACGAAGAAGAAATCAAAAACAACCCGAAGTTTGAGCTGAAAATGCTCCATTTCTTCATTAATACAGGTATCCGCGACTCAGCTTACTACTGGAACGAATTGCTGAAATGTGTAAATGTATATTGTGAACTTAAGGCTGTTTGCCCGCAACTTACTGCATTGAATATTGGTGGTGGTTTTCCTATCAAAAACAATCTGAATTTCGATTTTGATTATGCCTACATGGCGGAGACCATTATTGAACAGATAAAAAGTGTTTGCGATCGCACAGGCACTCCGCATCCGGATATTTTCACCGAATTCGGATCATTTACCGTTGGCGAGAGCGGAGCCATCCTTTATAGCATTATCGACCAGAAACGTCAGAATGACAGAGAGTTGTGGAACATGATCGATAGCTCTTTCATCACCACTTTACCCGATACATGGGCCATTAACCAAAAATTTATTTTGCTGGCGGTAAACCATTGGGACAGCGAATATGAACGTGTTTTTCTAGGCGGATTAACATGCGACAGCGAAGATTATTACAATGCGGAAGCACACACCAATGCCATATTCCTTCCAAAACTAATGGATGACGAACCACAATACATCGGGTTATTCCATACCGGAGCTTACCAGGATTCACTTGCCGGCTATGGCGGGATTCAACATTGCCTGATTCCTGCTCCGAAGCACATCATCATTGATATTGACGAGGACGGGGAATATTTCACCAAGTTATTCGCCAAAGAACAAAGTCACAAGTCGATGCTCAAGATACTGGGGTACTAAAAAATAGTACTTAGGTAGAAGATTGACTTCTATTGAAAGGCTCGCAAATACCATTTGACTCAATCCGTATATTGAGCGACAAACCTGGCTTACAGAGCATAATCACGATTCTCTGTCGGGTGATCTTCATTGAAAAAATTCAGGCGTATACACATGCATCAATTCCACACATAAGGATTATTGTTGCATGTTTCGAAAAAATTGTAATTTCGCAACTCTTAAGCAAAAAAAGCATATTAACCTCACTCTTAACCATAAATCTGTATTTCAGCTAGTTAAATCAAATACAGCATGCTTTTTAATACCGGGCATATTTGTTTTTCATACACATGTTCGCGACTAATAGTGGTGCAGAGTTTAAAACATAATACACATGAAACAGTATGGTGATCTACCAAAAGAATTCACTGCGTTTGAAACTTCAAAAATTGTGATCCTTCCGGTTCCTTATGATGGAACCAATACCTGGATCAAAGGTGCTGACAAAGGAGCTAAGGCTATTTTAGAAGCTTCCGCAAACCTCGAAATGTATGATATTGATACTGATAGTGAAGTACATAAAGTGGGCATACATACAGCAGAACCCGTAACAGAAGCTTCTTCTCCCGAAGCCATGGTGGATGAAGTGTATGCAAGGGTAAAAGCATTGTACAAAAAGAAAAAATTTCCTGTCATTTTGGGTGGTGAACACACTGTTAGCATCGGGGCATTTAAAGCTGCCAGCGAGCAATTCACTGATCTTACCATACTCCAGTTTGATGCCCATGTTGACATGAAACAGGAACACAATGGTTCAAAATATGACCATAAATGTGTGATGGCAAGAGCTTCGGAAATGGCTCCAGTAGTGCAGGTCGGGATTCGAAGCATGAGTGCTGCCGAGCGCGATTTTATTAAACCCGAACGAGTTTTTTATGCTATGCAAATTTATGACCAGTCAACCTGGATGTATGAACTGCTTAATAAACTTAGCAGAAACGTTTATATCACTATAGATCTTGATGTGCTTAATCCTTCAATTATGGCATCAACCGGCACTCCTGAACCAGGGGGAATGAACTGGTTTGACATTATTAACATCCTGAAAAAAATCAGCGAACAAGTGAATATAGTCGGATTTGACATAACCGAACTTATCCCGAACAAAGAAAATAAAGCACCCGACTATCTGGCTTCGAAACTTATATATTCTCTGCTAACGTATAAGTTTATTACAGGAATAAAGTAATTAGTTATTGAATTACAAAAGACTGCCCCAGATTTATGGAGGCAGTCTTTTTTTTTCCATTAGCCCATAAAGCGTTCAGAAAAGTGACAATGATTATACAAACAATTATTCTGATAGTTTTGACTTCATTAAGTTTTACCTGAATCAGTATTAAATACGTAAATCAAGAGAAAATCGTCATGACTAAAACAGTTTTCGAAAATTTACCCTGCTACTTTGAAAATATCTGATTCATTTCGTTTACTTTGAATACATATCAATCACTTCCGAAATCGCTTTACTACAGGCCGGGCAAAATTCCTGCTTATTTCGTGTAAACATAATACAATCCAGTGCTGAGCGGTAAATACCAAATTGCATATAATTGCCTCCTTCGAAAGCGCCGGTGGCATCCTTGTATTTGTTTTTACTGAACATTTCCAGTGAAGTATTTTTCTCACGCCCGAACAGTGCTTCCATTTCCGTTTCCGGAACATTAGCCGCCCGCAATGCTCTTCTTTCTTTCTGAATATCGAAACTAAAATTGTCAAACTCTGTCTTTCCCCATGGCGTTGGAACAGGGATGCCAGGTTTTACCAATTCTTTCCATTTCAGGTTTGAGGGATCAAAGAGTGCTGTAACATTGGGCTCCCAGGGCTCAACAGTTATTTCTGGTGTTTGATACGAAACATCGGAAGTATAATATTCATCAGCCAGCGCAGCAAAGCTGTGTCCAAACTCGTGCACAAAAATATATTTCGAAAATTTATTATCAGATGCCACAGTAGAATAAAGGTTAAAAATTCCCCCGCCGCCATAGGTCCGTTCATTGACAAGGATAAACATATAATCATAAGGTACGCTGGCGGCAACGTCGCGGATAGTGCGGTTATCATACGAAAGCGCGTATCGTTCACTATCAAATGCTCCGTATGACATGGAAAGCGGCGTGCGCTTGAAAACGCCAGGATGCGGTTTGTTAACACCGCTTGTGGCCGAAGGAGTTTCAACAGCCCTCACATTAAAATCAGCTTTCCTCGACTTATAGGGTTCAACGGTAAATAATTCATCGGTTAGTGTAGCCACATCCGTATGAAATTTATCCATTTCGGAGGCAGTGTAACCATCGCCAAGTATTACAATATCGACATGGTTTGCTGCTTTGCCATTTTCGATGTAAGTAAATGATTTATAGTCACTTTTAAATAAGGCCGGGTTTACAATCCTTGATTTGGGATCGATAATGGTGTTCCAGATAGCCACAAAATTGTTTTTGGCATCACGTTTTTCGATGGTGAGTTTAACCGGCAATTTGGGCCATGGGAAGCGAAGTGATTCGTGGAATGTACCCCAGTTTGGATCGCCAATACTCTGCCATTCGCCGAAAACACTGGCAAACCCACGGCTGTATAGTAAGGTGTTTGTTAATGTGTCGGTAATCTTAAAAAAATATAATCCTCGGTTCAGTTCATCAAGTAATACAGTTTCGCTGCCGGCCCAGGTTCCATCGTTCAGAATTCGGTCAAGAGAAAAATGTTCCTCTGTCGCGGTTCCAGTATGAAAATAATCAACCCGCAAAGTTTCGGAAGTGAAATACATACCATAATTAACATTAGTTGTTTTTTGTGCCAGTGCCATGCAATTTATCATAGCGGCCAGGAAAAATATTGAACAGGTTTTCATACAATGAGGTTATTAAGAGAGGCAAAAGTACCCAAATTTCAAACTTCGCGGAGGTATATTTACAATTTCTGATCTCCGTCGTTGCTTAAGAGTATAATTTATGGATTAACCAATCGCAAATGCAGATCGTGCTGAGGAAATGGTATCCTGATGTTGTTGTCTTTAAATACCCTGAAAATACTGAATAATATATCGCTTTTTATTTGCCTGTTGTGAATATAGTCAGAGATCCAGAAAAGCAATGTGAAATCGAGCAAGTTCTTCCCTATACAACTGAAAAATACCAATGGCTCCGGGTCTTTAACCATCTCAGTTGATCAGTAAGGATTTCTCTGAATAAGCGATGAACCACTTCCTGGCCGGAGTTGTAAGCAACTTCGAATTCAATTCTTCTTTCTGATCAGTTTTTGGGCAATAAGTATTTTCCAATATTCGTATCAAAAATAACTAAATTTGGCAACTGTATGCTGAAATGCTCAAATGAGATCAGGTACTAAGTTTGGATGTTTCTCACAATCATAAAAATCTGATTATCTTTGTAAAAAAAAACGAACCGATGAAAAAAATTACCCTTCTGTTATTCTCGTTTCTTTTTATTTCTGGCGCGTTCGCCCAGCTCATACTCACTTACCGGAACAATGCGCTTTTACCCGGCGATACAATTTTTACCGAGGAAATCAACCTCGTTTCGCCAGGAGGTGACGGCCCCGCTCAGGTGTGGGATTTTTCGGGTATTCAGTTTACCGGCGAAAAAAATACAAGTACCATTTCTTCTTCGGCAAGAGCAACCAATATTCCTGATGGTTTGCATGATTTCAATACCATACTGAGCGATAAAGGCTACGAATATTTCTACAAAATAGATGAAAAGCAATCCGAAGTTGTAGGGCTTTTCAATAAAGATCTTTCACTTTCATTATCCGATCCGATACTCAAGCTGAGCTATCCGATGTTTTACGGGAAAAGTATCGCTGACGAATTCAGCGGATCGGGTATAAACCGGAACAAATCGGGTATTGCTATAAGCGGCAATTATAGTCTGGAAGCGGATGCTTACGGTACGCTCATTCTCAGCGACAGAATTATTAAAGATGTGCTTCGTACGAAAATAGTGGAAAACAAAATTCAGATAAATCCCTGCAACGTATACGAGATTAAAACCACAATATATTCGTGGCATGCTCCTTCTGCCAGGTATCCGCTGATTAGTATAAATATACGGGAAGTGAAAAATAACGGGCAGGATCCGGTAATAACCACAACTGCTATGCTAAATCCTGCAATGTGTAATACCGGCATTTTACTTACCGGTTCAGGGCAGGGAAATGTAGGTGCCACCTCGCTCATACTTTATCCCAATCCGTTTATCGAAAAACTTTATTATAACTACCTTTTGCGCAAACAAGTACCTGTTACCATCGAATTGGTTGATATGAACGGCAAAACCGTTGTTATGCTTGCTGATAAGAAATTGCAGGACGAAGGATTCCATACCGGTGAACTTGATGCCGTGAAGTACGACCTAAAAATGGGCGTTTATTATTTCCGGTTTACACTGGGCGATAAAGTGCTGGTAAGCAAAGTGGTAAAAATGTAAATCGGGATCAGCAAGGATGATAGCCTGAAAATAAAGTCCTAAATTCCAAATCTCAAGTTTTTGGCCCCAAATGGGGTTGAAAGTGATTGCCTGGGATTTGGGGGTTGGAGTTTGGTTCTTGGTTCCTGGAATTTTTATACATTCGGAAATCTCTTCCGAGCAAGTAATATCAATAAATCTCTGGTTTTCAGTGTTGTTTATTATCCCTCTGCCAATAATAAACAGAAGCAGTTTTTATTATTCCGGAAGGAACTTATCTTCCTTCATTTTATACACAACTTCTTTGGCTACGCCGATAATGAGCTTGTCTAGCTTTTTGGGATTGGTTGATTCCGTAACCCCTGACCATAACAATTTCTCATCCTTGAGAGAGAAAAAGTTGGTAGAAACAATATAATTCATATCAGTAGCATAGCCTCCTGCATTCAGATAGTCCCCATAATAGTAAATTCCATTTTTTGTGTAAGCCTGGTTATGACCTCCCTGAACGAAGGTGCTTGTAGCTTTGGTGGTAATAATCCGCATGATCAGTGCAGCATCGTACCCTTGTTCTTTGACCAGGTTTTTACCTTTAGTGTATCATCAGCCAATTGTTTATTGGTGAAAAGGGCATAGGAAGTGTGGAGAGCTTTATGGTTCGAAACAATCAGATCCTCAGCCGATTTTCGGGCTTGATCGTCATTTGCCATTACTATACCAACACTTTTTAAAACTCTTCTGTGGTAAAGGTTGCGCCTGGTGCTTTCCAACTGTTAACAATTGCGGTTGATGAGCTGCAACCGGCAGCCAGTATACATAATGCAAAGAAGAAATTTTTCATTGTATGGTTTTAAGATGCTAATTAAAAAGGAATTATGAAATTACCTGGAATGCATTCATGTATTTCAGGACTGTAAAACTACAAAAAAAGTATTTACTAGCTGAATTCCTGTTGTTCTGGTCAATGGTGGTAAAATAAAATCTTTTCGTATTGCTTTACGGCAAAAAACTCTTAAGATCTAACCGGAATAATTTGGCCGGACGAAATAGTCTCCCGGCCAGAATGCTTTCCGACGAAAGCCAGGCTGTATTATCATTGTTTATAAAAATCCCTTCTGTTTGACCTAGATGCCAAGCCGTTCCAAGCTCAATTCTGATTTCAGGCCTGTCGAAATATAAATCTGATTCATTAACGGGCAGAAGCCAGCAAAAGCAATCCCACATCCTTCCACCCGTATTTTTATACCCCAGTAAAACAATATTTCCTTCTTCGTTAATGGAAGCATCAGTGATGAATCCGTCAGCATCAAATTGTTCAATTAACCTCGCTTTGTAAGTGCCGGTATCAGCCGGAAGCATGTAATGCCTGGTTTTAAGATCCGTCCAGTTTTTACTGAATAAGTGAAGCGAATCGTTATGGCAAAAGAAGGCTTCGCAATCAAAATTGTTTTGGTTTAATGCAGGGGTGAAATCGACCTGGTCAGGATAACTGAAATAGATATATCCGGCCATGACAGTATCAACGGATGAATTGAGCAGATCAGCTTTTACAATTTTCAGGATCCGCAGGTCTGTTCTGTTTCCGAAGTTGTTTCCAAAATCACCGATATAAATGCTGGAGTCATCCTGGGTGATGCTTTCCCA
The DNA here is from genome assembly GCA_038212135.1 of Bacteroidales bacterium. Classification (GTDB taxonomy): domain Bacteria; phylum Bacteroidota; class Bacteroidia; order Bacteroidales; family UBA4417; genus UBA4417. The sequence goes on from JBBQUX010000005.1 coordinate 14,374, forward strand.
GTCAGTATTTACTGCATTGCCCAAAACAACAGTTCGCAGCACTTCGCCATTTAAAGTATCAACCTGGAATATTTCAGCAGGATTGCCGCCGTCATTTATCGTCCATAACGTATTATTAATGAATACCAGTCCGGAAGTTTCATTTATCCTTGCAGGTAGTTTAGCGATAAGCCGTGGCTTATAATGAATAAGCTTGTAATTACCGGAAGGAGGAACGAACGTTTCAGGCGCAACTGTATCAACTGCAACCGGATCAACATTTCGTGCCGGCTGAGCCTGTGCAATTGTCGGAAAAGTAGAAGTAATAAGCAGGAAGATCAATGAATAACACTTGAAAAACATGTGGATAAAGCATTAAGAGGCTTTTAGAAATTGTTGATTTTTAACTTTCAGAAGGGGCGAGGGGGCGAAATGGCGAAGGGCGATAGCCAAATTGAAAATGAACTTTAATTCAGGATCATTACGTCTTCGGACTCCACTGCCTGCGTGATTGCTGCCAGGCAGGCGTCTTTCGGCTTTTACTCAACTAACTGAATTTATTTAACAATTTAAACATTCTCCAACTAGTGTATTTACATCTTCTATTTATCACTGTTTCACCGATTCACCGTTTCTCCTCTCACATTCTCACCTGAACTCAACAATTGCCGGTTTCCCTATAATAAAATCCTGGAACCCGAAATCAGTTGTCCTGAATGGGTTAGCTTTAAATACATTATCGCCGTTTCCGGGAATTGAAGGATAAAATGCAAACGAAAGCTGGAAGTATTTTATAACAAGGTAATCATTGCGGATCAATACACCCATCCCTATTTGCGGATACATCCTGCTGTGCCCGAATCCGGAAATTTCATTGCCAAGCATTCCGAATGAAAAATTAAGGTAAGGCCCAAACCTGAAACCGGCCAGGTTCCATGGGGCATACGATTGTGTTTGCAATACTATCAACATACGGCTGGTGCCCGACAAAACATCGCTGTTAAACCCATTCAGTCCATAACCATCGTTGAGTGTCAGCCTGTCGTAGTCTGATCGCCGGGTTCCGATGGTAAGTTCGGGCCGTACAAATTGGCGGAATTTCCATCTTCCGATTGACAATAAATTTGAGAAATAATCAGTGCTAACTGATAAAACACCCTGTGAACGGTAGTTGGCATTGATAAATGTACCGTATTCGATGCTGCTGCCAAAATAACCCCATTTATAAAAATTCCCCCACGAATGCTGTAAACCCCAATACGATCGGTACTGGTTTTTCAGCTGGTAACCGACAACAAGCCCGAGAGTAAACCCAACCGGCACATCTTCGGTGGTTCCGAACCTGAAAATATAGGTTTGCCTCACATACTTACGGCTCGAAATGCCAACACCGGTCATATAAAAACGCTCGTTGGTAAAATAGTCCATGAGATCGGGTTGTTCAACAGGTTTCTGAAGATACCTCAAATTGAAAATCCTGCCGGAAAAAACCAATTTTGTCGACCTGTCAGTTTCCGAATTCCCTTTAAAAATCTGCCAGGCAGCCGCCATCCAGATATCCTGAACATTATATTTGGAAGTTAAATAAAGGCGTGTTGTATCATTTTTGTAAATCCAGTCAGGCCTCATTTCCTGTGTTACCAACACACCGCCGGCCCAGCGCGCAACAGGCGAGAAAAATGGCCTCTCAACATTCAGGCTATGGTAATAATTCCGGTCCGCGTCAACGGCATATCTTACCCGTACACTTAAATATGTATTCTTGATATTTGGAATAAAATAATAGGTTGAAAAAGCATTATCCCCGTTCAGGAAGTTCTGTGCATACCTGTTCGAAAAAGTGTGACCAAGACCACCCAGATTGTTATCGGACAATTCCACCACAAAGCTGTTTTTCGAAAATGCCCCGTCGGGAACAATGCTCCATAAGTCGGCAACGCGGATATAAATATCAACCGAATCAGAGTTTTCGCCGACTGTTACCGTGTGCATTGCCACATCGTGGATATAACTCTGGCCTCGGATCAAACGTTCCGATTCCTTTACCAGCAGCGAATCGAATCGATCGTATTTACTGATCAGCAGCCGGTTACGGATAGTGATATGCTGGGTTTTTATATGAAGTGCGTTTCCGCCTTTCGAAATGAAATCTAAAGGCTTCGAAGTAGTATCATGTATCGAATACCCGAAAGGATCAAGTGTGGTAATATGTATACTCCTGATCACTTTTCCTTCGAACTGTTCGTAGGTTTCACACACCTGTGATCCGGCTGTAGTGCCCGATTGCGGGGTACAATTATTTACCGGGCTCAGTAAAATGCCATGAATTGCTTCGGTGAACTTACGTTGATTTGAATAAATTTCAATTTTCCTGTAAACTCCCGGTATTTCATTTACGGCAGTATCCACCTGGGCTACCGCAACGCTGCATACAGAAGCGGTGAATATCAGAAACAGGATACCTTTCCGGGGAATCATCAGTAAAGATTTTTTGCTTTTTTGCAGGGTAGATTCATCGGCGTTAACCTCGCCTTGTTTTACAAAAGTAGTGATTTTTTTGGCTGAGATGAAAAAGCGGAGTAATGTGATTGCGGATTGCGGATTGCAGATTGCAGATTGCAGATTGCAGATTGCGGATTGCGGATTGCGGATTGCGGATTGCGGATTGCGGATTTCCAGCCTGTGACTTTAATTAATTCGAAAAGCTAAATTTAAAAATATCCGATATCTGCAATTCCCACATTCCGCATCCGACATTTCCCCCATTTTTTCCAATTCTCCACAGTTTGTTATTTCCCGCCACCATCAATCCGGATGAATTCCCTACTTTTGGCAAAAATCTATAGCAACCCAGGTGGAACAAAAAAATACTGAACGGGTTTATTTTCCTCAGTTCGATGTAATCCGGTTCTTTGCCGCTTTTATGATAGTGATTTATCACTCTTACATTGCCTGGTTTGGTTGGTATGGGGTGCCCGGCGTTTTGTCAACCGGTGATTTTAAGACATTTTCAGCCATTGGGGGGCATATTGACAGGTTTATAAAAAACATGCCGCTGGGAGTGGATATATTCTTTTTTATCAGCGGATATCTTCTTACGATTTTGCTGGTGATGGAAAAGCAGAAATTCGGGAAGGTAAATATTCCGAAATTCTATATCCGCCGCGGACTTCGTATATGGCCTCTCTATTTTTTCCTTGTAGCACTGGCTCCGTTTATTATTAACTGGCTGGGCGAAAAACAGCCCGAATACTGGCGTACGGTTTTGCTGGTGAATAATTTCCAGACCATAGCCACACAAACCTGGGAATACCCGTTTGCTCATTTCTGGTCCATATGTATCGAAGAGCATTTTTATATTTTCTGGCCAATTATCATTGCTTTTATACCGGTGCGCAAACTTTTACCAACCATAATAGCTTTAATTGGCCTGAGTTGGGGTTACAAGATCTATAGCTATATTTTTCTTCCTTCGAACTGGTATGAGCTTTACCTGCATACACTCAGCCGCATGGATGTGATATTGATGGGCGGATTGCTGGCTGTTATTTACCTGCGCAAGCCTTTCGAATTTAAGTTAAACGGGTTTATAATAGCCGGGCTTATGGTTGTGCTTGTAATCATTCTCTCCTACGATGATGCATCCGACTTTTCAAATATGTTTAACGGTATACTGCGCAGGCCGGTGTATATTGCCTTGCTGGCTTTACCAATGATGGATCTGCTTTTTAACCCTAAACGGGCGGGCATTTTCGGGAAGCGTAACCCCTTGCTTTATCTGGGCAAGGTTTCGTATGGTATTTATATGTACGGTAATATCCTTGTACCGATAGTAATCAAAAAGGTGATGATTACTTACAGTATTTACAATATGTATTTTTATTTCGCTTTGGTATTTGCACTCTCGCTGATTATCCCGGTTATCAGTTACGAATTGCTCGAAAAACCATTCCTGAAACTGAAGCAACGCTTTTCACTGGTTAAAACCAGGATCTGATATTTTTGCAACAAAATCTGCTCACTTCCCAGGCATAAAAAAAGCCCTCGCATTACAGGAGGGCCTTCAATATTTATGTGTAAAACGCCGAAAGTTATTTCTTCTCAGTTTCCGGGGCTTTTTCGGCAGGGGCAGAAGTTTTAGCAGGAGTTTTTATGGTAGATTTACTTGTACCCGTTTTAGTACGTGCAGGTTGTGCCGCTTTTGTTCCGGCAGGAACCGGCTGACCTTTAAGTACCGATTTTGGTTTTATAGTACTTGTCGGTTTGGCTGACGATGCAGGAGTTGTTTTTGTTGAAGGTGCAACGGCCGGCTTGGTATCCGGGGGTGTTCCGGTTGGCTTTTTGCCGCCACTTTTTTTGTATTCTTTCGCTCTTGCTTCAGCTTGTTTTTTTTCTTCAGGAGAAAGTGAGTTGTACTTTTTATTCATCTCTTTCTGATGTGCTTTAATCTTCTCCAGGTTTCCCTGTTTCTGTTTATCAGCAGCTACCCCTGATGATTGCGCAAATGTTTGTGAGCAAAACAATGATATTGATAAAACCATTGTTGCTGCAATAAAGGATGAAATTTTCATTTTTATAAATTTGAAGGTTGTAAAGTTAAAATCAAAAATTGTACCAAAGGTTGTGTTTGTATTTGATAAACCGTAAAACGAAATAAAATACGACCCAATTAGTTTACTGTATATTTTTATACCATTGTTGCGTTCCATCAGCAGAAGTCCGGTTAAGATATATATAACTTCCCTCTGAATTGGTTAGCCCGGTCATACTGAAACCGCCGGAGCTGTATTCGACAAGTCCGTAACCCTGATCCACATCAGCACTGCCATAGGTTGCATCCCACTGAAAAGCACCTGACGAATTTAATTTTACAAGATAAACGTCGTCAAATCCGGCTCCTTTGCTACTGGTAATTCCGGTAATTGCAAATCCGCCATCAACAGTTTGTATCATCGATGCTCCATACTCATACCCGGCTCCTCCATGAGTTGAACTCCACTGAACATTCCCTGCTGCATCAGTTTTTATGACAATAAAATCCTGATTATCGGTCTCCTGTATTGTACCGCCAATGGCTATGCCCCCATCGCTGGTAAGTGCTAACGAGTATCCAATCCCGGTAGCATATGTTCTTGACCAAAGGCTGTCGCCGGTTGGCGAAACTTTCATCAGGAATATTTTACCACAACAGGAAGAATTCCCGTTCAGCGTACCTGTAATATAGTATCCGCTGTCAGCTGCTGCAATAATATTATATGCTGCATCATACACGGTGTCGTAGGGGTCTGTGGTTCTGGCTCCTATTGTTTTTTCCCATTTCTGAATACCGTCATTATTTATTTTTACAAGGTAAATGTCTCTGTCGGTACGGCCGGTTTTCTGAATGTAGCCGGCAAGAAGGTATCCGCTGTCGGGGTTGGCATGAGGTAAGACACAGAAGGCCTGCGAAGAATTTGCTGAGCCGAATAAAGCTGATTTAACCAGGGTCCCGTTTTCGTCTGTAATAACCATAAACATTGCCGGTGAACTGGCATTCCCCTTGTTACTGAACCCGGCGGCAATATACCCTCCATTGTTTGCTTTTTTAACACTGAAGAATGCATCCGAATAAGTATTCCCGAATTTCCTGCTCCAGATAGTATCCCCGTTCGAAGAACTGGCTTTTACGAGTGTGGCATCATAGCCTTTGTTGGTGGATGTATTGTACCCGGCAATCACAAGATTGCCATCGGTAGCAATTACAAGGTTATTACCGCCGCGCATATATTGCTGAGGAGGATCTTCTTCTTTGCAGGATACCAGAAGGGTAATTATCGAGATAAAAAAGAATGCGGTTTTAAAATGTTTGAGATTCATCAGAAAGGAAAAAATATGTCAGTTTAAACTACAAATCTGTTAGTTGCGTATGTCAAGTTCTTTAATCAGGTTGTCGGCACCGGCATATTTCTCAATAATAAACAGTACATACCTGATATCGACACAAATGGTGCGCTGCAAATCCGGTTCGAACGCATAATTGCCGCTCATTGCTTCCCAGTTGCCGTCAAAAGCCAGACCTGTAAGTTCACCGTCACCATTCAGCACAGGGCTGCCTGAGTTACCGCCGGTAATATCATTGTTGGTCAGGAAAGCCACAATCATTTTTCCGTTTTCGCCGTAGCGGCCATAATCCTTGGCATTGTAAAGCTGTTTGAGTTTTTCGGGAACAACGAATTCCCAGTTTGTGGGGTCTTCTTTGGCCATAAGTCCGTCGAGGGTTGTAACATAATTAAAATCAACGGCATCGGCCGGGCTGTAGTCCAGCACTTTGCCATAGGTAACCCGCATAGTACTGTTGGCATCAGGATAAAAATTCCTGTCGCTTTGCATTTCGCGCAGACCTTTAACGAAAATCCTGCGGCCTTTGGCAAGCATTTCGGTCGAAGGCCTTACCAGGCTGTCGATAAGTGCTGCGTTATCAGCAAAAGCCTTTTGCAATGGCCAAACCGGATCTTTTTGAAAGAATTTCACTTGGGGATCAACCAGGAAAAGGTCCACTTTAGATTTATTACTGAAAAAGGTCTTGCTGAAAACGTCATTGGCATAAGCTTCAAAATTCCCTTTGTATTTTTTATGAATTTTTTCCAAATAGGCAGGTTGAAGCTGTTTTGGAACGTCGTTGTAATACAGTTGAAGCATGGCAGCCAGCATTTTGACATCAGTAGCCATATTATAGTTTTTAAAATACTGTTCGGATGCTATACTTGCCTGATCAGTATATTTCTTTATTAATTGCTGTTCGGGTGTGGGTTTGGCCAGTTCCTCGGCCAGTTTGTCTAAATTTCTCGAAAAAGCAATTATCTCGCAGCCACGGTTTATGGCTTCAGAATTATACCTTACTGCTGCTTCGTATTTGTTGATGGTTTCGTAAGCGTTCGAAATATTGAGCAAGGCATCGCGGTATTTCATGCTGCGCTCCTTGTCAGCATTGAACCATTTTACAAACTCTTCCTCAAGCTGACGTTTCCGCTCAAACACATCCAAACGTTTTAATCCTTTATTCTGTCCGATAAAAAATTTCCAGTAATTGGCGGAACCAGCATATTTGGAGGCGTATTTAATCCTTACGGCAGCATCGGAAGCCATATCTTCGCGAAGGATATCCAGTTTCTTCGTGCGTATTTTAATCACCATGGGGTTGTTTTTCTCCAATGCCCAGTTGATGGTGTATGATGTTGCATAACGGTCGGTGCTGCCGGGGTAGCCCATCACCATGGCATAATCGCCTAACTTCTTTTCCCTGATGGAAATGGGCAGAAATTGTTTGGGCTTCATGGGCACATTATCAGCCGAATATTCGGCAGGTTTGTTGTCGCGGTTTGCATAAACGCGGAAAACGGAGAAATCGCCGGTATGCCTGGGCCACATCCAGTTATCAGTATCGGCACCAAATTTCCCGATTGCTGATGGGGGAGCACCCACAAGCCTTACGTCCTTGTATACTTCGTAAAGGAACAGGTAATATTCATTCCCGTTGAAAAATGAAACCGTGCGGGCATCGTATTGCGTTCCCTTTGTATTGGTAAATTCAATCTTTTTAGCGTTTTCTTTCACTTTTTCGAGTCGTTGCGCTTCGGTCATGTCATCTTTAACCCCTGAAAGAACAGCTCCGGTAACATCCTGTATACTCACAAGGAATCGGGCAGTAAGTCCCGGCGTTGGCAATTCTTCGCTGTAGCGCGTTGCCCAGAAACCATCGGTAAGGTAATCGTGATCAACAGTACTATGCGATTGAATTGAACCATATCCGCAATGGTGATTAGTGAAAATAAGACCATTTGGCGACACAATTTCGCCGGTGCATCCTCCTCCAAACATAATGATTGCGTCTTTTAAGCTTGAATGATTGATGCTGTAAATTTCTTCCGCAGTAAGATGCAGTCCTTCTTTTTGCATATCCACATAGTTAAGGCGCTGGATAAACAACGGAAGCCACATGCCTTCGTCGGCGCGGCTCTGAAAAGTGAGAACAGATAATAGGATTATCAGGGAGAGCGTGATTTTTTTCATTAGGTTTATTGTATTCAATTATTGGTAAATAGTATTGGTTAACAAAGTGTACATCTCCTGAAAGGAATTATTCCCTAAACGAATTGTTCCCCTTTTTCATTCCTGACGGCATCCACAAAGCTTCGGATATTCTGCTCATCACTTCGTTTGCAGATAAGCAGCACGCCGTTATCTTCAACCACAATACAGTCTTCAATGCCCTGAATAACGGCTATCCTGTCGGAGGGTATATTAATGATGCAGTTTTTTGTATCGTAAGTAAGAGGTTTAGTTCCGATGATAGCGTTTCCATTAGCATCTTTAACTGAGTTATCATATAAGGAACCCCAGGTACCGAGATCGCTCCAGCCAATATCAGCAGCAAGAACGAACACATTATCCGCTTTTTCCATTACTCCATAATCGATGGAAATACTTTTGCACACCGTATAGGCACTTTCGATGTAAGCGTTTTCGCTTTCGGTATAATACACTTCGGCACCTTCTTTAAAGAGGCTGTCTATTTCAGGAAGATATTTCTCAAAAGCACTCATTATGCTTTTGACAGACCAGATAAAAATTCCTGCATTCCACAGAAAATCACCGCTTTGCAAAAATGAAACTGCCATGTCGTAGTGCGGTTTTTCGGTAAAGGTTTTCACCTTACGTACTTTGCAGTCGGATGAATAGGTATGAGATTCATCGAACTGGATATAGCCGTATCCGGTATCGGGCCTGCTTGGTGTAATGCCCAGCGTAAGGAGCCAGTCATTATGAGAAGCAGCATTTAAAGCACAAAGCAGTGTTTGAGTGAATTCTTCTTCCTTGAGAATAATATGATCCGAAGGAGCCACAACTATACTGGCATTCGGATTCAGCTTATAAATCTTGTGAGTTGCATATGCGATACATGGCGCGGTATTGCGGCGCATGGGTTCGCAAAGCACATGATCGGGATCTATGGCAGGTAATTGTTCAATCACCTGGTCAAAATAATTATTATGCGTGACTACAAAAATATTTTCAGGCGGACAGATAGTGGTAAGTCTCCTGAAGGTTTGCTGAATCAGTGTTTCACCGGTACCAAGTATATCAATAAACTGCTTTGGACGCTGGTTGCGGCTAAGCGGCCAGAAACGGGCTCCGACACCGCCGGCCATGATCACACAGTAATAGTCTTTGTTCATCAGGATAGGTTTTATTATAACAAATTAAATTACAACTATTTGACGGGAATTATTTTTTTGCAAAGGTAATAAATCCGGTTTCAGAATTGACTGTAAAGTATGATTAAAAAAAACATATCTGAAATGATCTTTTTATCCGGTTTCCGGTACTCAGATTACTGCATTGTGCAGGTTCATTTCATGTATTACCTGCGCTGATTTTGGCACCAGGTAGTATTTTTTTGTTTTCGGACAGAAACATCTGTATCTGGTACGGAGTTTTTCGAGTTTAACAAACTGCCGGCCATTCATTAATGTAAATGTATCATTTATAGGTATATCATTAACTGTTATTATATCAATCCCGCCTTCAACCGAAGCCAGGGTGTTCAACAGTTGTGTATCGCGATGAAAAGTCGCGGGTGTTTTGATAAAATATCTTTGTAATTCAGTCGCGAGGGCTGGTCCGAAAACCTGTTCATCGAAAAACGGCTGCACCAATTTCTGGTATGCGGTTTTCCATTCATCACCATGTGGCTTCGCCTTGCGTCCATATTGCTTCATCACCGCCAGGTGTGCAAGCTCATGCAGAAATACCAATAAGAAAGAGTATTGTCCAAGATCAGCATTAATCTGAATAACTGGCCTGGCACCATGCCGTACTCCTTTAAAACTGCCGAGTCGTGTACGGCGCGGAGTAGTAATACGGAAAAGAAAATGATATTCGTTAAAAAGGGCTTCTACCCGACTGCGTGCCTGCTCAGGGAAACGGGAAAGCACACCCTCCAGTGTTTCAGGCTTGTAGGGCATAGGTAGGTTGCTGATACAACTTTATAGCATGATGTTGAATTGGATTCAGCAGGCAACCGCACCTGTTGCGACCGGTTGAAGCAGGCGTGCGATTCCAGTTTTTCGAACTGTTGTACGAACTGGTACACGCTGTAACAGTCAGCAACAAAACAATTGAAGCACCAAGGACTATTCGCCTTATCGAACTTTGTAAATATATATTTATAGATTTTACACTTTTCATTTTCCTGTTTATGAGGTTATTGTGTACATTTTGTTAACAAAAATTCTAACAATTAAACCTTCAGCTTGTTCAGAAAAAAAAGCACACTGAATGCTGATCTTAAAATTTACGCTAATTTAGCACTAATTATTGTGTACGATGAAATTTTTATTCCACTTTGGGCGCTATCTGAGTATGCTTGGGCAGGCGTTTCAACGTCCTGAAAAGCAGTCCATTTATTTCAGGCAGATCCTGGTAGAAATGGAAAAACTTGGATTAGCGTCTGTTGGTATTGTTGCCATCATATCGGTATTTATGGGTGCCGTTCTGGCCATTCAAATGGCCTTCAATATTGATACTCCGCTCATTCCATCCTATACCATCGGGTTTGTTACCCGGCAAAGTGTACAACTTGAATTTTCGCCTACCATAATAAGTTTGATACTTGCTGGCAAAGTTGGTTCAAGAATTGCATCGGAATTGGGCACCATGCGGGTTACCGAACAAATTGACGCCCTCGAAATTATGGGTATCAATCCGGCTACCTTTCTTATACTCCCCAAAATTGTTGCTTCAATGATCATCAACCCTTTCCTGATCGCGATGAGCATGTTGCTGGCGGTTGGTGGTGGCTGGATTGCCGGCATTTTTACCGGTCTTTTCCCTTCGGCTGAATATATTTATGGTATACAGTCATTTTTTCATATGTATGATATCTTCTATGCATTTGCTAAAACAATAGTTTTTGCATTTATAATAGCTTCTGTTTCAGCCTATAACGGATATTATACAAAAGGCGGTGCCCTCGAAGTCGGCGAAGCAAGTACCAATGGAGTCGTTTACAGCAGTATAGCGATCATCTTTATGAACCTGATTCTTACGCAAATCCTGCTGGCATGATTGAAGGTAAGAATATCAGCAAGAGTTTTGGTGATCGTTTGGTGATTGACGATATATCAGTTACCCTGGAAAAAGGATTAACCAACCTTATAATCGGTCAGAGTGGAATGGGGAAAACGGTTCTTCTTAAATGCCTTGTTGGTCTGTTGCAGTCTGATCATGGACAGGTGTTTTACGATGGACGGGAGTTTTCGAAGATGTCGTTTAACGAAATGAAAGAAATCAGGCAGGAGATAGGGATGTTATTCCAGGGTGGCGCTTTGTTCGATTCGCTCACCGTGGAAGAAAATGTGATGTTTCCGCTCACGATGTTTACCAAGCAGACAATACCGGAAAAACTTGAGCGCGCCAATTTTTGCCTTTCGAGAGTAAACCTTGAAAATGCTAACAAATTATATCCCTCCGAATTGAGTGGAGGAATGAAAAAACGTGTTGCTATTGCCCGGGCTATTTCCATGAACCCGCGTTACCTTTTTTGTGATGAGCCCAATTCCGGTCTCGATCCGCCAACTGCCCACCTGATTGATGAACTGATTAAAGAGATAACCGATGAGTATAATATGACTACCGTGGTTGTTACCCACGATATGAATTCAGTTCTGGAAATAGGAGAGAAAGTGTACTTCATTTACAAGGGCAAAATCTGGTGGGAAGGTGATAAAAGCAATATTTTGCTCACCGATAATCCTGAACTTCAGGATTTTGTGTTTACGTCAGAACTCACCAAGAAACTTAGGCCTGTAAAAAGGGGTTAGGGGTTAGGGATTAAGGTTTAGGAAAAGAAAATCAGAATTCCTATAAGTTTGAAAGAAAGTCTGCCGATTACAGGCATAATCTGAAATATTGACATGTCAACCATCGATATAATACTGGCCATTTTCCTTTTATACTTTGCGTATAAAGGTTTTTCGAATGGGTTTATTATCAGTTTGGCCACACTGGCAGGACTGGTGCTCGGATTTTATGCAGCTTCTCATTTTTCGGAGTTTACAGCCGACTGGCTTCAGAAAGACATGGGTATGAAAAGTGCTAATATCAGGATGATAGCGTATGTAGTTACCTTTGTTATAGTAATTGTTTTAATTTTTCTGCTTGGGCGGTTTATGACCGGAGTTGTGAAAACGGCCGGGCTTGGAATTGTGAACCGGATTGCCGGAGTTTTGTTTGGTATCGGAAAAGGAGTATTGATTGCCAGTTTCCTTTTCCTGATGTTTTCACGCATCGATCCGAAAGAAAGCCTGCTGACAGCTTCGTCAAAAAAGACTTCAATTCTGTACAAACCGGTTTCGGCTGTAGCACCTGCAGTCATTCCACTTTTGCGAAAATATTCTGTTGTGGTTCAGGATTTTATTGAAGAAAATAATCCTGTCGGCAAACCGGAAAAACAGATTGAATAGCGTATCTATTTCCTGTACCTGCATACAGAGCAGTCACCCATCCGGAATTCTTCACCGTTTTTATATAGCGGCGTTCCGAACTGATTGAGAGAATCAGGAAATACCTCCAGCCAACCGTCGCGGATTATATAAAAAGTATCCCTTTTCATTACTTCATAAGCCATTTCCCTGTTGCGCACACTCGAACGATCATCGGGCGTGGCAATAATCTGTTCAGGGTCTGTTACCGAATTTATATATGAATTCCAGTAGTTGCCAATAATTCCGATCCTGCCCAGGCTCTCGAATTCACGAACATATTTGGCCTTTGGTTTCAGTGTTTTGGGCCAGATATATTTCATGTTATAAACACATCCGGCTCCGGCAATTATAACTGCAAACAAGAGTAGGATTCGCATCACTTGTTTTATTTTCGTTTCAGCCAGGTATTCGAAGGCGAGTAGAAAAGCCATCCAAAAGGTGATATAATTGCTTGCAAAATAACGTCTTGGCACACCATTCGTGTACGACCATTTCGAAATCATTATTAATCCGAAGATCAGTATGCAGTCCAGTACAAAAAACAGGAACCATTTTTTCTGATTTTCGGGAAGTTGAATTTTAGTGAAGAATACGAATATTGTAACGACAAGTATTAGAACCAGGTAAAAATATACACTTGTAAAAGTTTCGTTTGCTTTAAAAACCAGCAGATCGGATATGGAAACGATAAACATCTTTAGTGAATCGATAGTGGTATTGAAATCGTTGAAACCAGTATATAGAGGTGACTTGTCAGCATGGTATTTCCCATAGAGAATTAAAGCTGATCCTATTAAAATTCCAGAAAACAGATAGTATATTGCTGGTTTCCAGTTAAATAAAACTCCACTCTTACTTCCTCTGGCAAATTTCCCAAAATAAATCTGAAGCATCAATATCAGAAAAATTGATATGGCTGCCAGATCCGAAACCCATGTAGCAAGAATAAAAAGAATTGTTATAAAAAGTAAAAGCAAATGCAGTCGTAACCTGTTTTCCCGAAATGCATTTTCATTGAGCTTGTTTATCAGAAAAATGCCTGTTGCCAGCAAACTGTATTCCAGTCCAATATTCCCTCGTAAAAAATCAATCAGATGAAACGGAGGGAAAAACCACGCTACTGCCAGGATCAGCCTGCATAATTTCGATTTAAAAAAAGAAGCGAAAGCAAAATACCCTGCTATAAGCAATAAGTAATGTACAATGGATTCGGAAGTAAGAGGTGATAATCCGAGACCACGGTAAAATATCTGTCCAAGCAATGGAATCAGCGAACCATATCGGTCCTGCCCCCAGAAATAGAAATCGTGAGGCAGCTTAAAATCATGTATCATCAATACCTGTATGGCATCGTCGGAACTTAAAAGCGGGTAGAAATTTGAAGAATAGCTGAGGAAGGATAAAATGATAATAATTGCAATGCCAGTATAATGTAAAACGGTTTTCATTTAACCTGCTGTTTTTAAGTTTCGAAAATTACTCCATTTTTCTGAGATAGATCAATAGGCACCGTATATTTTGAATGATAGGCTTAACAATGGAACTCATTTTGCCGGAATGGGGAAAAAGCAAAAATCGCGGAAACAAATGATAAATCATCATTTCCGCGATTAATAAAGGATAAGTTTAAATAAGAAATCAGGAATTAACCACTACATGACTATAAATATTTACTTATCTGTTAATAAAAATCATGTAACATGAATTTACCTTCAGGGCAAACTATTTACCTCCAAACATGTAACCTACCGAAACACTCAGAACATTATTTTTAATCGAACTTCCATTTTCAGTATAAGGTGAAACATTAGCCAACCCAATAGCGTAGCCGGCACCAACTGCTATTGAACCGAATTGAAATCCGGCACCAACCGAAACGCCAAAATCGAATCTTTTCAAATCGTCATTTTCTTCATCCGATCCCCATTTTACATCTTCATCCTCTGATTCGGTTTCACCCATAAAGGTAACCTCCGATTTGTATTTGCCACTCAATCCCATTCCTACGTATGGCCCGAATGTCCCGTAAAACTTAGTATCACCGGAACCAAAACTTGCTTTCAGATTTAGTGGAATATCTATGTAATAAAGAGACATTTTTAATTTTGACTCCATGGTTTCACCCAAATATTCTTCTGATTCTTCGAACTTGAAGCCTTTGGTTGAAAGCAGCAAACCCGGTTCAAACGAGAAAATATCCGAAAACGGAATTTCAGCAACTACTCCCAAATGGAACCCGGGAAGCATTTTATAATCGTCGCTGTAGGTGTCATCATCATCCTTCATTACCATATTTGATAAATTCAAACCGGCTTTAATGCCAAAAGATTGTGCAAATGATGATGAAGCAAGGGTGATAAGTAATAAGACAAACAATAGGGTTTTAATTTTTTTCATACTAATTTGTTTTGGTTAGTTTTCCTACTCGTATGGCTTTTCGGATTTGCCCCGTTTTTTTGGGTGGTTACCGGACTCCACTGTTCTGTTTTTCATAGTAGGTGGTCAGCCTGCATATGGACCAGTTTATATTAGAACTGATTCTGCTTAGTTGCATTTTTGGTAGTGGAGTTTTGGAATTTAAGTAAAAATACTTTGTAGTGAAATGATAATTTTTTAGTCATTATTGCTGAATTCAAGCTGCAAATGCAACTTTTTGATTTGTAAATGTAGTCAAGTAAAATTCAATTGGTGTTAAAAATCCTAATTTTTTTCCTGGTCTGTTATTCAGTATGTTTTGAACACGCTCAATGTCTTTGTCAGTAAGGTTTTCAAAGGATGTCCCCTTTTTAAAATACTGTCGAATCAACCCGTTTGTGTTTTCATTCGCTCCCCTTTCCCATGAATGATATGGTTTTGCAAAATATACATCCACATTTAACGCCTTACTTATGGATTGGTGGCCTGCAAACTCCTTGCCATTATCTGCGGTAATCGTGTGTATTCGATCCTTCATAGGTGATAATGCTTCGATTGTTTTTTGTGCTACTGGATCAGTTTCTTTCCCTTTTAGTTTGCGTATCCAGACCAAACCTGTTACACGGTCGTTAATTGTTAGAATAGCTCCCTTATGGTTTTGGCCAATTATGGTATCTATTTCCAGATCGCCAAATCGAGTTTTTGAATCTACAATAACGGGGCGTTGTTCTATGCCAATTCTATTCTTTATAATACCTCTGGTATCCTTTGATTTTCCTCGTTTTCTGTACTTTCTACCCTTTCGCCTAAGATGAGAGTGGAGTGTCCCTCCCTGTTTCTTATTTTGCCAGACATGCTGATAAATGCGTTCATGACTAACACATGGTATTCCTTCAAGTTCTGCCCTGCCTACAATTTGCTCAGGGCTGTAATCCTTATCCAGGCCGGATTCAACGTAACGTTTGATTTCATCGGTAAAATGCACATGTGCTTTCTTTCCGCTTTGCCTTAGCTCAAATTTCCGCTGTGCCAGATTGCAATCATATTTGCCACCTCTCTTATCACAATTTCTATGGAGCTCCCGACTGATTGTCGATTTATCCTTCCCAATTGCTAAAGCTATTTCTTTTTGGCTATATGCTTGATTTCTCATTACCGAAATCGCGTACCGTTGTTCTACGGTTATATGTTTCATCTTACAACTTTTTTTGACCAGGAGGGAGTAAAATTAAACTTTATCCATCAGGGCAAAGTGGGGAAGATTTTTTCTTCCTCCTTTGTCTTGTAAAATTTAATCTTGGTCTCCTCTAAAAAGTTGCATTAGCTAGTTGAATTTAGGTTTGAAAATCTTGATCAAACCATTTTAAGGATAAACAAAAATTGATGTTAATAGTTTTATTTAATGAATAGACGTGTCAGGTTTGATAAGTGAAACTTTCAAAATAACTTCCCCAATTGTTAGTGAGGTAGGAATAACGGTGGCTGTTCAACCTAATGACCATAGATTGGCGTTTGAAGGTTGGAGTACCTGGCTATCTACTATAGTCCGTAGGACTTCAATATCAATAAAAGAAAATCTGTAACAGGAACATTGCCCGTAGGGCATTAACATAAAAAAAGCTGTGAAAAAAAACAAAGCTCAGCTCTACATAAGTTTTGAGGAAGTTAATCTGAATAAACAGGATTAAAAGTAAGGTATATGTTGCAAAAATAATTATGCCCTCAAAATATGCATTCACTGTTTTATTATCAGGATGACACTGTTAATGTTTTTTTATTGGTTAAAAGCAAAAACCGCAGAATTGATGAAGGCTTTCACCTTTTCTGCGGTTTATTCAATATGAATTATTGTCAAGCAATATAGTGGGAGCTGGCCTTAATCCTCCAGAATAGCTTTTACTCCTGGTAATACTTTTCCTTCAATTGATTCGAGCATAGCGCCACCACCTGTTGAAACATAGCTCACTTTATCAGCCAGTTTAAATTTATTAACAGCAGCCACTGAGTCGCCGCCGCCAACCAACGAGAATCCGCCTTGTTTGGTTGACTCCGCAATAGCAAGGGCAATTTCTTTGGTTCCTTTCTGGAAGTTGCACATTTCGAAAACTCCCATCGGGCCGTTCCAAAGAATTGTTTTTGATCCAACCAGCACTTCACTGAAATGTTTAATTGTATCCGGACCTATGTCCATTCCAAGCCATCCGTCAGGAATTTCGTCCGATTTACAAACCTTGCGTTCGGCATCATCAGCAAAAGCGTTGGCGATAACAGCGTCGGAAGGAATAAGGATTTTAACGCCCAGTTCTTCTGCTCCTTTCATTATATTATTTGCGAGGTCGAGGTATTCATTTTCAACCAGTGAGCCACCGATTTTGCCGCCTTTTGCTTTAATAAACGTGAACATCATTCCACCGCCTATAATCAGGTTGTCGACTTTGCTCAACAGGTTGTTGATAATTTCAATTTTGCTCGAAACCTTTGCCCCGCCCAGCACGGCTGTAAAGGGGTGCTTTGCCTCGTGCAACACTTTGGTAATATTGCTCACCTCGTTATTCATCAGGTACCCGAACATTTTATCATTCGGGAAATAAGAGGCAACCAATGCGGTTGAAGCATGAGCGCGGTGTGCCGTGCCATACGCATCGTTTACATAGCAATCGGCATAGCTGGCGAGTTTCTTCGTAAATTCTTTTTGGGCAGCTTTTACACGGACTTTTGCTGCAGCTTTTTCCTCATCGGTAGCCGTTTCAGGCAAACGGGCTTTCCCTTCTTCTTCCTCGTAATAGCGGAGGTTTTCGAGAAGCAGCACTTCACCGGGTTTCAGTGTTGCCGAAAGGTCAACTGCAGATGGCCCCATGCAGTCGTCAGCAAATTTCACGGTTGTATTCAATACTTTTTCCAGGTATGGAACCAGGTGGCGGAGCGAAAGTTTTGGCTCGCCGTTTTTCTTTGGCCGGCCCAAATGTGAACAAAGAATAGTTGAACCACCTCCGGCCAGAATTTTGCGGATAGTTGGCAAGGAAGCATCAATACGGTTGGTATCGGTTATTTTCTGATCATCATCCAGAGGCACGTTAAAATCAACCCTGATCAAGGCGCGTTTTCCTGTAAAGTTATAAGAATCAATGTTTTTCATATGTTGAGATGTTTGAAATTTCGTTTCGCGAAGGTAAGGATTAATTAGGCAATTTGAAAATTTGAAAATGAACAGATTCAAACGATTTGATTTTTAAAGTGTATTTAAGATTTGATCGTAAAACATTTACCTTTGACGTGTTTAATTCAATTCATTTTCATGAACTACAACGGTAACGTAAAATCAAGGCTACCCAATGCCGGAACTTCCATATTTGCTGTAATGTCGGGTCTTGCCAACGAGGTGGGCGCGATAAACCTTTCGCAGGGTTTTCCTGATTTCCCCATTTCGATGGAGCTGGTGGACCTGGTGAACCATTATATGCGCGAAGGGTTTAACCAATATGCGCCTATGCCCGGTGTGCTTGCCTTACGCGAAGCTATTGCAGTCAAAGCCTTTGATACTTTCGGAATTACATACGATCCGGTTAGCGAAATCAATATTACCGCAGGCGCTACCGAAGCTATTTTTTGTGTGGTCACATCCATGATACATACCGGTGACGAAGTAATTATAATTGAACCGGCATACGACAGTTATGCCCCTGCAGTTGAACTTTGTGGTGGTGTGGTTCGGTATTCATCCCTGCAGTTTCCTGATTATGCTGTTAACTGGCCCGAGGTAAAAAGCCTGATCAACAGCCACACGAAAATGATCATGATCAATTCGCCGCACAACCCGACCGGAAGTGTGCTTTCGGCAGCGGATATGAAGGAACTCGATCATATAACACGCAATTCGAATATTGTGGTAATGAGCGACGAAGTATATGAGCACCTCATATTCGACGGTATCAGGCACGAAAGCGTTTGCTATTACCCTGAACTGGCTTCGCGAAGTTTTGTGATAGGGTCGTTTGGCAAGACTTTTCATACAACCGGCTGGAAGACAGGTTTCATTATGGCTCCGGCGGTTTTAATGACTGAAGTTCGGAAAGTGCACCAGTTTGTAGTTTTCGCCTCCAACACACCTATTCAACATGCCGTGGCCCAATTCCTGAAAAACAAGGAGAATTACTTGCAACTGCCTGGTTTCTATCAGCAGAAACGGGATATGTTTACCGGGTTGGTCCAAAATTCGCGGTTCAAAATAATTCCTTCCTACGGCACTTATTTCCAGTTGCTCGATTACAGCGCAATTTCGGATGAAAAGGAAATGGACTTTGCTGTCCGCATTACAAAGGAATTTGGTGTTGCATCAGTGCCTGTATCGCCCTTTTATCATGATAAACAGGATCATAAAGTGCTGAGGTTTTGTTTCGCAAAGACGGAGGAAACGTTGGTGAAGGCGGCGGAGATATTATGTAAAATTTAGAATTGCTTTATGTTCCCCGATCTCACCATCACCCTTATCCAGCCCGATCTTATTTGGGAAGATAAAAAAAGCAACCTGCTGAAATTTGAAGATTTCTTTCATCAGATTGATCGAAAGACTGACCTTATTGTGCTGCCCGAAATGTTCAATACCGGTTTTGTGGTCGATCAGCGGTCGCTTGCCGAAGACATGAATGGCCCCACTGTGGCCTGGATGGCTGAACAGGCTGAAAAGCTGAAAAGTGTTATTACCGGCAGCCTTGTAATTGTTGAAGATGGTAAATACTTCAACCGACTGATATGGATGCAGCCCGAGGGTAAATTTCAAACTTACGATAAACGCCATTTGTTTCATCCCGGAAACGAACATGAGCAATTCAGTCAAGGGACCGAAAAAATGATAGTTGATCTGTACGGATGGAAAATCTGTCCGCTGGTGTGTTACGATCTGCGTTTCCCGGTATGGAGTAAAAACACCTGGAAAGATGGCGTTTATGAATACGATATTTTACTTTTTATAGCCAACTGGCCTGCCGCCCGAAGCTATGCCTACCGCCAGCTTCTTATTGCACGCGCCATCGAAAACCAGTGTTATGTTGCAGCAGTGAACCGTGTTGGTATAGATGGAAAAGGTACAAACCACCAGGGCGATTCAACTATTATTGACTTTAAAGGCAAGCATCTGATTGAAATTGCACCTGATAAAGAAGGAATGGAAACACTGAATATAAGTTATAAGCAATTGGTTGATTTCCGCGCAGGTTTTATGGTGGGGATGGATTGGGATACTTTTGAGATAAGGGATTAGGTTTTTGGGGGTTGGATTTAGGGTTTCAGGTATTGATCAAGTTCATAAGTTAGTTTTTTCGTCTGTGTAAAACTTTGATAGTATTTACAATTAGCTTTGTGCCAACGTAAACAGTAATTATCCGAAATCAGTAATTTTCAATGCATGAAATGCAGTTTGATAACGATCAGGGTATTCAATATATCCGGTTAATGGATTTTCTGACACAGAAATTTTAACCAGACTTTCATTTAATACCGGATTTTTGCAAAAAGAATTTTAATGGACAAATATTTAATAGTCGGATTAGGCAATATTGGCGAGGAATACGCGAATACGCGTCACAACATTGGATTTATTATAGCCGATGCGCTAGCCAGTGATCTTGGTGTGAAATTCTCCATCGAGAGGCACGCATTTATGACCGAAGCCAAGCTTAAAAACAAACTGCTTATTATCCTGAAGCCAACCACTTACATGAACCTGAGTGGCAAGGCTGTTAAATACTGGATGGACAAAGAGAAAATTCCTCTTGAAAATATACTTGTTGTAACAGACGATGTTGATCTTGAATTAGGTGTTTTGCGTTTACGAACCAAAGGAAGCGGAGGAAGCCACAATGGGCTTAACCATATCATCGAAACACTTCTTATTGCGGATTGGCCGAGGCTGCGCTTTGGAATCGGTAAAGATTATGCCAGGGGTTTCCAGATTGATTATGTAATCGGGCCATGGTCAAAAAAGGAAGAAAAAATTCTGGGTCCGCGCATTGATATGGCTGTTTCTATTATCAAAAGTTTTGTGCTGGCTGGTGCAACACAAACGATGTCGGATTTTAATAATAAGTAAACTCATTTTTTAAATTAGGGTCTGCTGAAAAACAAAAATCAAATGTCTTAGTGTTTTCCCGTAGGGAATCAACACAAATAGAATCACGATTATAGAGTACCAAATTGTCCGTAGTACATTAAGGTTCAATTACATAAGTTAATCCATAGCGGGGAAACCGGTTTGTTGCTGTATTTTTTTATTAATATTTTTCCCCTAACAGGGAAAAACAAATCGGTAATGTGCATGGTCTCTTATCTAATGGCAAGTTATCCTTACATCGGTTGTTTTTTACCATCAGGCAAAGCATAGATAAACAGCTATTTAGTTATTTTTAAGCAGCCCCTGCTTAAACTTTAAATTTTTAAATTTCTCCAACACTTTTGTTTCTTTGCCCAACATGCTTTTCATATAATTCTCTCAAATCTGAAACAAAATATTGAACAGGCTGTTTGTTCTCTCAATAGTCCGTTATTTTTTTGCCTCACGCAAAGACGCAATGACGCAAAAAACCGATTTTCAATCATTTGGATATGAATAAACTGCTTTCATATCTATTTGAATTTCAGTCCAATGCAAAAGTTTAACGAAGTATTGTTCTCTATAACTCTAAATTAAATAATTTAATCATTTTTATCTGATTGCAAAGCACATGCAATTTGGACGAAAGCCTCAATTATAAAATAGTTTATGAATTCAGAATTAAAAGATTTGGGAATTGAATCCATCAATCCCGGTGCCAGCACAGGCAGTGAATTTCTTGGCACCAAAGGCGATGAAACCGCCTCGTATTCGCCAATCGATGGTTCACTTATCGCTAAAGTAACAAATGCCACCCTTGATGACTATGAATATATCGTAGCCAAAGCCGGGGAAGCATATAAGAAATGGCGGATTATTCCGGCACCAAAACGCGGACTTGTGGTTCACCAGATTGGAGAAGCTTTGCGGGCAAATAAGGAAAAGCTAGGATATCTTGTTTCCCTCGAAATGGGTAAAATTTACGAGGAAGGCCTTGGTGAGGTTCAGGAAATGATCGATATCTGTGAGTTTGCCGTGGGGCAGTCGCGCCTGCTGAACGGAGCAACCATGCATTCCGAACGCCCGTTTCACCGTATGTACGACCAATATCATCCGATTGGAATTGTTGGTATTATAACTTCGTTTAATTTCCCTGTTGCTGTTTGGGGCTGGAATGCCATGCTTGCCGCCATTGCCGGTGATGTGGTTATCTGGAAACCAAGTTCGAAAACACCGCTATGCGCTTTGGCAGTTCACAAAATCATTGCCGAAACACTTCGGGCAAATAATGTGCCGGAAGGAGTTTTCAATATGATAGTTGCAAAATCATCCGTTCTTGGAGATAACTTTGCAGCCGATAAGCGCATTACGCTACTATCAGTAACCGGTTCAACCGCAGTTGGACGAAGGGTAGCCACTATTGTCGGGAAACGGCTCGGGAAAACTATCCTGGAACTTGGCGGCAATAATGCTGTTGTAATTTCCAAACATGCTGATCTGGATATGACCTTGCAATCTGTAGTATTCGGTGCTGTAGGTACTTGCGGCCAACGTTGCACTTCAACGCGCCGCCTTATCATTCATGAATCCGTGTACGAAACAGTTAAAGAACGTCTTGTCTCTGCCTACAAAAGTATCAGCGATCGTATTGGCGATCCACTTGAAAAAGACACACTTGTCGGACCTTTAGTTGATGGAACCGCTGTTAAAAACTTCCTTCATGCCATTACTGAAGTTCAAAAGCAAGGTGGAAAACTTGCATTTGGAGGTACAAGCCTCAAAGGCGATAAATATCCAAATGGCAATTATGTTTTGCCTGCTGTTGTTGAAGCCGAGAACCATTACGAAATGGTTCAGGAAGAGACTTTTGCACCAATCGTTTACCTGATAAAGTACAAAACCATTGAAGAAGCAATCGCTCTCAATAACAATGTACCGCAAGGATTATCTTCCTGCATTTTTACTGAAAACCTGGTAGAAGCAGAAACATTCCTTTCTGAAACAGGTTCCGATTGTGGCATTGCAAACGTAAATCTGGGTACTTCCGGTGCTGAAATCGGTGGAGCATTCGGTGGCGAAAAAGATACCGGAGGTGGCCGCGAATCTGGTTCCGATGCCTGGAAAGCCTATATGCGCCGCCAAACCAATACAATTAATTTCAGCGGACAAACAGCTTTGGCACAGGGAATTACATTCGATTTTTAGTGTCTGCACATTCAAATTTTTAGTGTCTGCACACCCCCAGGGTGTCTGTACACTAAAAATTGATCCCAATAGCAAACAGGAAAAATCGCAACTATTTCCGATTTACGCCTCCCTTTAACCGTGTCAGACACCCTGCGGGTGTTCAGGCACGGTTCTTTCACACAAAATGATGAGTTTTCTTACTCTTACCAATTATTCCCTTAATTTTGAACACGATTAGCTTTCAGTTAGCCTCTGATTGCTGATTTCACCTTTTTACCCATTTTCTATTTTCTATTTTCTATAACCCATGCCCACTAATACCCCTTCCATCCGGAAAATCTGGAACATCTCCTGGCCCATCATGATCAGCCTGGTAGCTCAGAATATTGTTAATGTCACTGATACAGCATTTCTGGGGCATGTGGGAGCTGTTGAACTGGGCGCATCGGCTATTGGCGGTTTGTTTTATGTAACTTTATTTATGGTGGCATACGGATTTACTACCGGAGTACAGATTTTAATCGCCCGCAGAAACGGGGAAAAGGATTTCCCGGCCATCGGATCTATTTTCGACAACAGTTTTTATTTCCTGGGCATTTCCACGCTTATTATTACTTTGTTGATTGTCCTTTTCGGAGAGCAGTTGTTAAAACCTTTTATTGCTTCGGCAAATATTTTTGCAGCAAGTACAATTTATTTGAAGTACCGTATTTTCGGATTGTTTTTTGCTTCATCAGCTTTACTCTTCCGGTCATTTTATACAGGTATAGAATTTACAAAATATATTAGCATCAGCGCGGCAATCATGGCAGGCCTTAACGTAATTCTTGATTATGGAATGATATTCGGTAAACTTGGTTTCCCCGAAATGGGTATAGCAGGTGCCGGCCTGGCATCCTCCATTTCGGAAGTTTGTGCATTATTATTCTTTTTCGCCATTACTGCCCGAAAAGCTCACCTGGAGAAATTTAAACTATTTGCTTTTGTAAAGCCCGATTTAAAAATTATTAAAAGTATTCTCGATGTTTCACTGTATATCATGATTCAATTCGTTTTATCTCATGCTGTTTGGTTTGGGTTTTTCCTGCTTATCGAAAAAATGGGCGAAACCTCGCTGGCTGTTTCCAATATTATAAGAAGTATTTATATGCTCCTGATGATTCCTGCCTGGGCGATGAGTTCAGCCACAAGCAGCATTGTGAGTAACGCTATCGGGGCAGGTTTTTCGAAGCAGGTTATCCCAATCGTTAATAAGGTGCTCGTTTTCAGTATGGGAATTATGCTTGCAATAGCAGTACTGGCCGCATTTATTCCGCATTTTATGATTTCTATTTATACCAACGATACAGGATTACAGGAAGCATCGGTTGCTTCCTATTATATTATACTGGGAGCTGTATTCCTTTTTTCGGCTACCATTGTTCTGTTTAACGGTGTTCTCGGCACTGGAAATACACGCACCGGTCTGACAATTGAAGTTTCCACTCTCAGCCTGTATCTGGTTCTGGCCTGGCTACTGGCAGTAAAACTCAGTCAACCGATTGAAGTGGTGTGGCTTTGTGAATATATGTATGCCATTGTTCTGGGTCTGCTTTCGTGGATATATTTGAAGAGGGGAAAATGGGAAGGAAGGGTTATCTGAGAGTGGGAGAAGGGGGAAGCGGCAGATCGGGAGACTTCCGGAAATTTGTGATTTCGGAATCAGCCCTCAAATGCTGAAACCTGAAACCCTTAAACCGATTCTGCCTCCGGTTTTTTAGCAATTTTTACAGCTTTCAAAAGATTATTCCTATCTTTCGACCCTCAAAAGCAAGTTTCTCATTCTAATAATGCACTATGGATTGGTTCGTAATTGTTAATCCCAATGCCGGAAAACGCAAGGGGGAAAAGGATTGGCTCGAAATAGCTGCACAGCTTACTGCCGCTGGCATTGAATTTGTTAACGTCTTTACCGAGCATCGTAACCATGCAGTTTTATTAGCCAGGAAATATATTGAGAACGGCTACAGGAATATTATTGTTGTTGGTGGCGATGGCACCCTTAATGAGGTAGTTAACGGTATATTTACCCAGGCTCATGTGTCGGCCAGCGATATAACACTTGCCATGATTCCGGTTGGTACCGGTAACGACTGGTGCCGGATGTACAATATTCCCAACGATTACAAGCAGGCTATCAAACTCATAATAAAGCGCAAAATATTTGTTCAGGATACCGGAAATATAAAATATATTTCAGGCGATGGTAAAGAAGTTACACGCTATTTTATCAATATGGCAGGGATGGGATTTGATGCTCTGGTAGCCCAAAAGACAAACAAACAAAAGGATTTGGGTAAAAGCAACCCTCTTTCCTATGTTGTCAATATTTTTTCAAGTTTATTCAGTTATACCTTTACCAAAGTTACTATCCTTCTCGATAACGAAAAAGTAGTATCGGATATTTTCAGCATGAGCGTGGGTATTGGTCAGTATAATGGAGGTGGAATGAAACAAACTCCCGGTGCTTTGCCTGATGACGGTCTATTTGACATGACGCTGATAAAACCTATCGGGAAATTTAAAATAATCCGTAACATTATAAAGCTTTTCGATGGAAGTTTTACGCGTTTGCCCGAAGTAAGCACATATCGTTCATCAAAAATTATCATTCATTCCGAACCTCCCATGTATATGGAAGCGGATGGCGAATCACTCGGACATACACCATTTGTGTTCAGTATTTTACCCCAGAGTTTAAATGTAGTTAGTGGTTTGAAATAACGGGAAATCTCCGTTAAGATTTCTTCATTAACATGCTATTAACATAAAAAAATACTGATTCTAAACACAATACATTACTTTTGCATACAATTAAGTGAATATGAAACTGGAAATAATCCATTTGTATCTTAAAAATGCCTTACTCGTTGTGCTTGCAGCGATTGTAATAGCTGGTGCAACAGGATTATCATATAAGGCTCATTACTGTCACGACAAACTATCGGGTATTGCTTTTTACCCTGAACTTGGGTTACAGCAATCAGCCACCTGTGGCTGTGCTAACGATCTCACTGATAAAAATTCGCCTCCGGCCAGCAGTAAACCTGTATTTACAAAAAACAGCTGCTGTTCAAATGTTTCTTATTTCAGTAAACTCTCACTAGAGTCGCCGGTAAAAGATATATCCACCCTGGTTTTATTGCAGCCAGCAGTAATTTCAATATTTAGCAATGTTTTTACATCATGCACTCCTGAAAAGGAAGATTCTGAATTACCTGATTCAGGTGCATTTCCTTCTCCTCTTGCGGGTCGTAAACTCGTGCTGTTTCTCTCACAACAGCGAATTCCACTGATCAGTTACAACTGTTAAGGGTCAATCCCCCTTATTTATCAGCTTTTTCACTTCACAAGGTACATATGGCTTTGCGGATGCAAAAGAAGCTGACTCAATTCATCAAACAGATTGTAAACTTCTGATCAAATAAACCTTATGAAATTTAAAATAGTTTTTCAACTCATTTTCAGCCTACTATTTGTATTGTGGGTAGGAAGAGCCAATGCCCAGGCTATCAGCGGCGAAATAAGTGCTATGGATGAGCACGGCCATATAGAAGGGCTTCCGGGTGTAAACATTCACTGGGCAGGAACCACTACCGGAACAAGTTCTGATGCTTCCGGCAAGTTCAGATTGTCGCGTAAGGGCATTTTAACCCATAAAATTGTTGTGAGTTCTCTTGGTTATCACACTGATACAATAAATGTACAAGGGATCAACCACATAGATATTACCATGCGCGGAAGCACCAATGAACTTAAAGAGGTGGAGATAAATGGCGTTATCGGCGGTACTTTTATTTCGCATGTGGATCCCCGTAAAGTGCAGGTAATTACCAGTAAGGAATTGAAACGTGCCGCCTGCTGCAACCTCTCCGAAAGTTTCGAAACCAGTTCGTCAGTTGATGTTATGTATGCCGATGCCATCTCAGGAGCGAAACAGATTCAGATGCTCGGATTATCAGGTGTTTACAGCCAGATTATTTCCGAAAATGTTCCGCTTATGCGTGGTTTGGGTGCTACATTCGGTCTTGGGTATATTCCTGGTACGTGGATGGAAGCCATAAGCGTTTCGAAAGGTGCCTCTTCAGTGATGAATGGATATGAATCCACTACAGGGATGATAAATGTGGAATATAAAAAACCGGCCGAAAGCGAAAAACTCTTCCTTAATGTGTTTGCAAACCAGCACGGAAGGCTCGAAGCCAATTTCAACACGGGAACTAAAATTAACGACCGCATGAGTACGATGGTACTGGGGCATGCCAGTACTTTTCAGTCGCCATTTGATAAAAACGGCGACGAATTTATGGATATCCCCAAAGTTACCACCTACAATTTTATCAATCGGTGGGATTATGATATTGCAGGCAAATATGATTCGCGCTTCCTCGTAAAATACCTTGACGAAACACGAACTGGCGGTTATATGGATTTCAATCCCGACACTTATAACCCGGATATTGCCAAAATCAGCGATCTTACCGAAACCTATGGATTTAACCTGAGAACAAAGCGCCTCGAAAGTTTCTGGAAAAATGGTATTATTCTGAATGATTACCGAAGCATTGCTATAATTGTATCAGGAATATACCATTCGCAGGAAGGCTTTTTTGGTGAAAACAAATACGAGGGAACGCAAAAAAGCTTGTATGGAAACCTGATTTACCAGGATGCCCTTGGCGGGAACGAAAACCACCGGATTACGACCGGTTTAAGTTTTATTTACGATAATTATGACGAAGATTATTTCCGCCGCGACTACAGGTTTTTGTACCAGGAGGTTGGAATGGTGGACGTTACTGCTCCTTCCGACACCCTGTTCACTGTTGTAAGTTATTCCGATACCACCTATGTTATGGACCGGAAGGAAATTGTACCAGGTGCTTACCTCGAATACAACTGGACACCCATCGAGAAACTGACACTGATCGGAGGCATACGTGCCGATCACCACAATAAATATGGTTTGTTTTTTACTCCGAGGTTTCACCTCAGATACAAAGTTTTACCAACCACTTCAATAAGGGCTTCAGCAGGGAAAGGCTATCGTACGGCAAATCTTTTTGCTGAAAATTTTTCAATCATGGCCAGCCAGCGGATCATTCATATGGAAGAGAATCTGAAACAAGAAGAGGCATGGAATTTTGGACTAAACGTGACACACGATTTTAAACTTTTTGGCCGCGATGCGCAAGTAGATGTGGAGGCCTACCGAACTAACTTTATCAGCCAGGTAATCAGCGATCTCGATAGTATTCCTTCGGATGTATATTTTTACAATCTCGATGGCCAATCGTATGCCAACAGCTATATGGCGCAGATTACGTTTGAGCCGGTAAACAGGCTTTCAGTCCTGGCCGCGTTCAGGGTGAGTGATGTAAAAACCACCATTAACAATGAGCTTCGTCAGAAACCGATGGTGAATGCGTACAAAGGAATTATTTCGCTTAATTATGCCACCAAATTCGACAAATGGAAATTCGATTTTACTACACAGTTTAACGGCAAAGCGAGGATCCCCAATACACAGAAAATGCCTGTATCCTTACAGCGCGGCGAATATTCGCCGGCTTATGTACAAATGTTTGCGCAAGTTACACGCAAATTTAAATTGTTCGAAGTTTACCTCGGAGGTGAAAATCTGACCAATTTTACTCAGAAAGACCCTGTTACTGAGGCATTTGCTCCATACCATACTCATTTCGATACTTCTATGGTCTGGGGGCCGCTGGTAGGTGCAACCGTGTATGCCGGGTTCAGGTATGTTATTAAATAGTGTCAATAAGAAAACTCATCAATTTACGTAAAAATGCTCATTTTCTTTAACTTTAGGTTTGTCAGGCAAAACTCGATCTCGTGTGTGCGAGTACTTTACCCTACGGTGATCAAGGGGTGAGTGTGGGCAAAACTCATTTTTAACTCGTATTCTTATAGGCACTAAATAGCGAATCTTTCTGCAACAACTCAAAATGCCTGTTTGGCTGGAGAAAAGACAAACAAATTCATATCCAGGTTGTTGTATATTTCCCTGAAAAGCTGTAGCATTGAAATAAAAAATTCCTTTCTCTAAAATGTTAAATTAATTTACAAGCAAATGAAAGCCAAACTAATTATCCTGATCATACTTCTAGCATCCTTTGGAGCATTCAGTCAAACTGCCACAAATTTTATATGTGATGATTGTACAGGAGTGAGCCACAACCTTTTTAATGAACTTGATGCAGGCAAGGTTGTAATACTTTGCTGGGTAATGCCCTGTGCATCGTGTATTGGTCCAACTAAAACTACATATAATGTTGCCCAAAGTTTCAGCACTTCATACCCTGACAGGGTTAAAATGTACATTTGCGATGATTATGCAAATACAAATTGTTCATCGTTAAACAGTTGGTGCGTTCAGAATGGACTCACCAATACTACTAAGTTCTCCAATGCCGCTATTAAGATGGATGATTACGGCTCCACCGGTATGCCTAAAGTTGTGGTGGTGGGCAATTATACCCATCATGTGTATTACAATGCGAACAACACTGTTAATATAAATTCTCTTACTAATGCAATTACCTCCGCCCTTGAGGATTTTTCCGTTAGTGTTAGCGATCCTGTTATGGAAAACGACATTCAAATCTTTCCTAATCCGGCATATAATCAGGTGTCGTTGAATTTTACTTCGGAGCAATCAGGATCGTGTGAACTAACCATCTTTAATAATTCGGGCGTACAAGTTGCCCAGCCAGGATCTTTTAATCTGAAGCAGGGCGAAAATACTATCAGCGTAAGTACTAGGGATTTGAAAAACGGCCTTTATTTCGCTCATTTAAAAACAGATACAGGAATGAAGCAAGCCAAAATTCTGGTTTCACATTAATCCCTGTTGCCTCACTAAGAAAATTTATATAATCTCACTCACATGAAATTGTCATTTCTGTTCGGAATAATTGCGCTGTTTTATACAAATCAATTGGTTGCCCAGTGTTGTTCAGGAGGTTCGGGAAGCCCGATAGCCGGAGGAACTTCCCAGGGAGTGCTTCTTGAAAATCAGCTTGAATTGAATACCAACCTGCAGTTTATTCAAAGTGAAAACTTTTATACTGGCAGTAAACGCGACACTGCGAATAAGTATTTTGACCAATACCGCAGCCTCTACCAATATTTCAGGGTTGCATACGGACTTACACCTGATTTAACGATGTCAGTCGAAGGTGGAAATTATTTTTATAAAGAAGAAGTTGGACTCGATGCTGATCCGGAAAGAACCTATAACTCAAGAGGATTCGGCGATCTCATCCTTTTCCCGCGTTACCGGGTACTGAATTATTGCACGGGCAATGTTACAAATGAAATCACATTAGGTTTGGGATACAAAATACCCATTGGAAGTTATAATGACTCAACCATGAGAACAGAACCCTTTTCGGGAGAAAACTATTACGTTACAAACCCGCAATCCGTTCAGATGTCGTCAGGAGCCCAGGATTTTATTTTTTATACTTTTTTGTATCGTGGATACCCCGTGAAAAAATTCAGGGTTTTTGCAAACATGATTTATGTTAAGAAAGGATGGAATCCTTTAGGAGAAAAACTCGGCGATTTTGCCAGTATAGGAATTTTTGCCGGAAAAACTTTCTTCAAAAGCCTGGGTACAACTATTCAGCTTCGTTATGAAATGGTTAACAAAATGCAACTGAATGAAAATATTCTGCTGTATGCTTATCCGAGCTATGACCCTGAGGCTACAGGATATAAAAAAGTATTTGTCAGCCCACAAGTTAGCTACTCAATAGATAACTTCAGCTTTTACGGAGCGGCTGATATACCTGTATATCAATATTTAACTAAAACCCAGGTCGGTACACAATACCAGTTCACGGTAGGACTTTCATACAAACTCCTGGCCTTCAGGAATAAAAAAGCAGAAACCGGCGATTATTATTGCCCCATGCATCCCGAAGTGAGATCGGTTGTAAAAACAAAATGCCATACATGCGGGATGGATCTGATAAAGGAAAAGTAAAGGGAAGAAAGCTAATTGCTTGCAAGGAATTTCAGCAATTGTTCTTTTGTTGAGAAGTAAAATTTATTTCTTTACCACAATTTTATCCTTCAATTCGCCACTCCCGCATTTGATATAAAGCAAATAGGTTCCCTGGGCAAGAGATGTAAGATTGATTTTTTGCGTATTTACTCCCATAACCTGAACGTTATCCAGCTGGTAAACAAGTTTATTATCCATTGAACTGATGCTTACATTCGCTGATTCAGCTTTGGCTGAAGAAAGCACCAGCGTAAAATCACCGTTTGTCGGGTTGGGATAATACCTCACATCTATATCACCAGCTTTCTTATCAGTACAATCGGTCACAATCTTTAGCGTAAAGGAATCGGAAGAGGAACAGCCGTTTAAACCTGTAACGTGAACAGAGTATTTTTTTATTTCACCGATATTGCCAGAAACAACAGGGTTGATAACCGGTGTTGACACCTCACCAGGAGTCCAGAGGTAAGCCAATGTGCTATCGGCTTTTGCTTCAATTATCACTTGCCTGCCCTGGCAGCTTTCCACCGGACCAAGCATATCAATAACAGGAGGTTGCAGCACATTAACCTGGGCTTTCAACATCGAACGGAAAGTGCATCCGGCAACATTGGTAATAGAATCAATACTGTATTTAGTTGTAATAACCGGTGCAACAGGAATATACAACTGCGGTTTAATCAGGTTGATGCTGGTTCCATCAGAAACATATACCCTCCATGGCCCCTGTCCGTTTAGTTGAAGTTTAAGAAAAGTTGTATCGCCTTTACAAATAGTTGTATCACCACTTAACTCTGCTGTAAATCCGGGATAAATATTCAGAATTAATGTATCAACCAACTGATTGCATACAGCTTCTGTTTCAATATGTGCGATTAACCTTACTTTTTTGTTGAGAATATCAGTAGCTCCAGGGGTATAAACTGTGAGTAAAGTATCTGCATTGGCGAAACTACCATCACCGGAAGTTGACCAATGTGCTGAAATATAATTTGTTGCACTCGCAGATGTGGCAAAAACTTCACCTGAACAGGTATATGTATCGGAACCGGCATTAAGTGTTGGTTTTGGTGCAAAAGTCAGTACAAGTGTATCTTTAACAATTTCGCCATACGAAAAGCCTGTGAGGGTAATGATAAGTTGAACAGTTCCAGCTTCAACATCTGCCGGGCTGGGATAATATTTCGGGTTAATTATACCGGGATCGTTAAAAAATCCTGTGCCTGTTGTGCTCCACTTCAATGTGATGTAATTGGTGGCGGTAGCATCTGGCTGAAAAGTGTTGCCTCCACAAATACGGTCATCTTCACCAGCATCGGCAGTGGTTCGCTGCTGAACCGGAAATTGAATAAAATCGATCCAGGCAGCGTCAAATCCTACACTCAGGCCAAGGTCCTTAACATAATCCCACTTTACTGTGTGAATGCCCGCGGGCAATGGAAACGAAACCCGGGCCCAATCCTTCTCTCCCGACCATTGACCGACTTTCATCTTATCGATATAAAAATTCAGAAAATCATAACTGAGTTCTGACGATACTTTACGGTAAAATGATATACTGTCGTCAGCTGCAAGGTTTAAAGTAATGTATAATGATGAAGTATCAAGACTGTTGATATATCCTGACCTCAAACTATAAGTCCCTTCATACACCTTGAAATTGTTGATATTCCAGGATTTGGCACCACCGGTTTTCCAGGCCATTTTCGAAAGGTTGCCCGATTCCCAGTCCTCCGTCAACACTCCTATCTTTTTCAAAAACAATCTTTTAGTAAGTTGTCCCGAATAACTCAGGCTATCCGTAAATCCTGCTGCTGTACCGGCTTCAACAGATTCGTCAATATTAACCTGCCAGAAAATAGTATCGCTTTCGCCGGGAGATAATTGTGTGGAAATAACCTCAGGATTGATGATGTGGCATAATGGTTGTGTAGTAGAAAGCCTGCTTATGGCAGAATCAACATGATAATCCCCGGTATTGGTGAGCACACTGCCCAGAAATACAGATTCACCGGGATCGGGCTGGTTATTGCCATTTCCCCCGTCATCAATCACGAATAACGGACCTATACTCAAATGCGGTGCATGTGAACGTAAAACCATACTGCTAAGAAAAGTACTATCCGACTGATCCGTTGAACTCAGCGTGAAAACAAGTTCGTAATCGTCCGGTATTGAATCGGACAATCTGATAAGAAACGACTGAGGAATATTTTTCAACTCTCCGGTTCCAAAATCACCAAAATATTGACTGTTATTCAAAATCTGCGCAAAAGATGATTCGCAGCTGAGTGTTACATTTACCGAACTATCTGGCTGATCACCTATATTTCGCATGGTGAGCGAAAGTGCGAATGTTTCGCCGGCTTCAGCTTTTGCATTCGTGTTTCCTGATAATGTATCATTTACCAGGTGCGTGTAATAGTCAATATAAGGTTGCCCCGAAGGTGACCCGATCCTGAATGGCGACACATATCCCATTGCCTCGCCTGTGCGGTTATCCGTCCAGCAGGGATATACCATTCCACCCTTCGACGCATTGCCCAGGTAATCACCAAAATAGTTATCAGACATTCCGGTGAGGGGTTGTGGTGTAAATGCCACATCGCTCACCCTGAAATCCTGCCACGACAGTCCCCCGTTTTTTGAAACTGCAACCCAGGTTTCGCACATATCGTCAGGCACATTCCTGTCGTCGTAAAACACTACGGCAAGGTTACCGTTATCAGGATCACAGGTAATCCACGGGAAATAGTGTTGTTTCCCCATACCTGTAGCATCCTGGTTTATCCTTACCGGTGCACTCCAGGTATTTCCCTTGTCCTTCGATTTCATCATGTAAATATCAATTCCTGTTCCCTCATTGATACCCGGCTCACCATAGTTTGCCCAAACAACATAAATACTGCCTCTATCGGGGCCGTTGCTGATATCAACTGTCATGGAAGGAAAAGAATTCACCCTCATGAGTTTATTTACACCCTGAAGGCGGATTCCTTTGATATTGCTGATTATTCGCGATGCCGGCTGCCAGGTATGCCCACCTGTGGAGGAACGGGCGAATCCAATTGCTTTTTCGTTTGCAGGCCAGTTATCATAAATGGCCCAAACTGCATAAACTTCACCCTCGGGGCCAGTATGTATATTTATACCTTGGTTATGGCTTCCGGCTGCAACATTAGCACTGATAGTAACCGGATTTTGCCAGGCAAGTCCTCCATCCATCGAGCGTGAAACCTGTAGGTGCCCCGAACCGGCACTACCTCCGCCTATTACTGTCCATCCATCGTACAAATACCCGGAATATGGACTAGTCAGGCTGTTATCAATCCATAAATGGTTTTTATCGAGGATACTGCCTATTCCGCCCGGAGCTGGTGCCACACCCCTTTTCTTCCAGGTTTGACCGAAATCGTCGGAATATGAAACACCCTGGCCACCTCCCGAAAAAATATAACCTACAAACATTCTTCCCGAGCGGCTGATAGCTGTGGTTGGATCGCCGAAATTATAACCTCCTGCTCCCTGGATAGTTCCTTCCCATGTTGCTGCACCATCATCAGTCTGCAATGCATCGGCTCCGAATTGCGTTCCCACATAAGGAGCCGGGTGCGAATTGTTTGAGTTAAGCAGGATCAAGCCATTTTCAGGATGAACAAAAATGGAGTTCTCCGACTGCAATGAATTGGTTTCTGTTACCCGTACATCGGGCGAATCAAATGTGGCTATTCCGGGAGCCGAAAGTTTCGAACTTCGCTGAATTGCGGGAGGTGCCCGTTTCACAGCTTGTACGGGAACAAGTCCTAACTCGGCCATGCGCCGCCAATAGCCCATATTATCAATTCTTGTATCGGGAATGTATTTTGGCGGAACAATACTGGCAGGCATATACTCCTGCGCAATAATATTGTAAGGATGGATAACTGATATGGAAAGGAATACAAAAAAACAGAAAAGAACCGGGAAGTTTCTCCATTTACTATTTTGTTGCTGAATTATCCCGATTGTATTCATGCCGGATGTGGGTATTTATTTTGGATAAAAAATCAAATTTGTTTGAATCATTGCATAAGGATTTGAAGCAGCATTGTTTTTAATTTAAAAAAACAAGACCGGACTTTTGATTCAATTCATTTAATTAGTCACTAAGAAAACTCATCATTTTACGTAAAAATGCTAATTTTCTTTAACTTCAGGTTTATCAGGCAAAACTCAATCTTATATGCACGAGGACTTTCTCCCTAAGGGGACCAAGGGGTGAGCGTGGGCAAAACTCATTTTAGACACATTTTCTTATACGCACTAATTAACAATGAAAGGCCTCGAAATGTTAATGTTTTCCGTTATAATTTCACAGGTATAATATCCTGGTTTAAAACCGGAAACATCGAAACTATGTTTTGCACTGCCATTTCCATCCGTATATATTTCTTTCGATGTCAATACAGTTTTGCCTTCGTTATTATAAATGCGGAATATCAGTTTGGTATCCGGCCCGATTGAGGCATCTACATTTATTTTTTCCGTAGCAGGATTGGGCGATATTTCCATTGCAACATGGTTTGGAGTGAGTTCATTCTTACCCGTGTAATCAACAAAAGCCGGGAATACTATATAATCAACATATGCACAGTCATCTCCCGAAGACGTATATTGATCCTTTGAATATACCCATTTAAAAGTACGCACTCCTGCAGTAACCGGATAGCTGTATCGTTGCCATGGTATTGTCCCCGACCATTCGTCCATAGGTTGTATGTCGATGTAAAATTTCAGCTTATCAAAAATCTCTTCGCACGAAACTTTGGAATAAAAAGAGATGCTGTCGTCGGCAAGCACATTAAGCCGTATATCCATAGTCGATGACTGGCTGTGACCAATCGGAGCCGATCTGCTGCAATACAATCCTTCGAGCGGTGAAGTGTTTGTGATTTTCCAGAAATTCTGCCCGAAAACAGGCCATGGAAATTCTTCAAAATCAGCGGTTTCAAAGTCTTCGACTATAAGGCGGATAGCTGGATAATAAGTAGCATTTGCATGGTAAGCACCTGAAGAAAGCTTATAGTCCAATTCAACAATTGTTGCCACAGGTGCATCGTTGCTCACCTGCACTTCAAACCCGGCACTCGCTGATGTTCCTGCTGCAAGAGTTCCCAATTGAAAGACCGGAGATGTAATACTGATCCAGGGATTGTTTGTTGCAATAGTCCCGGTTGTGTTGTTGCAGGCACTGCTTCCGTTGTTAAATGAAGGAATTATAAATGTGGCGGTTTCGCCAGGATCGAGCCTGCCGTTGCCATTACCGCCGGCAGCATCGTCAATAACCAGAACTCCTGCAGCAAGTGCAGGTGCTAAACAGGTGAGTGAAAATTCAGATATCCATATACTTCCGGCATCAGCTTTTAATATAAAGTTTATTATATGCCCGTCTGGAATATTATCAGAGATAGTGAATGTAAAGGCATTAACGATAGTAACAGTATCGCCTGCAGGTATAAAGGCATACAGTTCTGTGCTGTCGGAGATGGTCACATACGGATCAGTGGCAGTAAGCGTTACCATTACATTTGATGCATCGCTGCCGCCAACATTGCGCATACCGTTTGTTAACAGGATTGTCTCACCAAAATCAGGCTGGTTATTCAGGTTGCCTGACGGATCATTTACTGTGCTTTGTGCGTACACCACGTATGGTCCTGCAACTGCCAAAAAAGCAAAATTGTAGATAGTTGGAACGCAGTTGTAGCCGGAAACAAATAGATCGGCATCGCCCGGATACTGAACCACGACATCAAATGTGATAACAGCCTGCCCGGCCATATCTGTGGTGGATTTCCCTATGACAACCCCGTCTTTCATGGCTACACAGCTTAACCCAGCTACTGGTAATCCGCCGGAAGTAACACCAACGGTCATCGAGGTTGTTCCGATAAGTACTGTGGCTGGGTACGACGTATTAATTGTTATAGGATTATCCGTGAAAACTGCCAATGCAGGATCTCCCAATACGTTGCAATCGTAAAAACACCAGCGTAATGCGCCGGGTTCCCACTGTCCCGGAGCTGTTACCCATGAAGCGGTAGCTATTTTCGATTCCATATGGGCCATGCCTATCCGGTTGAGGCTGTCGTTATACAATGCATCCATATATTCGCGGTGCAGGTGAGCCGAGGGGCCTTCGGTCTGTCCCTCGTTAAACCAACCAAAGCGGGAATTCCCGACAAAAGCCGCAGCAAAATTGTCGATGGTTACCATTTTTTCGGCAATACAGTCGTTGTAATCAAATGCACCGCATAAGCAACCATGCGTATAAACAATGGTAAAATTATGGTTTATGCCATTCAATCCGGAAAAGTTGGAATTGGTAATATCTCCGTTACCCAGTTTCATTACATAAGTTTCGTTGGCATGACCAACATGGTTCAGCATGGGGCGTCCCTGATTCAGGTGATTCATCAGATCCTGACCGGTCCAGTAAGTAGTTTCGTCATACAAATGGTCGAAGCTGAAATCTGTCGGAATTCCGGTGGTTGTGTACCCGTTATCCGAACGTTCTCCTTTAAGTAATTCCAGGTAATCGCTGCCCCAGGTGTCAGGATTCGAGTAAAGGTTTTCGCCTGCCATCAGTATGTTTCTGAACTCGCCTGAAATAGGAGCAAACTGGTATTTGTAGCTTTTATTCAGCATTTTGCTAAGTTCATTGGCATTGCTGAAAGGCATGCGTGCCACTGCCACTTCCGGCAAAAGGTCGTCTTCGCCGGGTTCAGCCCAAAATTCATCGCCATCGGAATTCCAGTTGCCATCGAGTGCTGAGTAATACAGATCAGCAGGAATATTCTGATCCGTATATCCTGATCCTGAAACAACATAACAGTAAAATCCGCGGTGCGGAATAAGTTCATCGTCGCCGCCCAGCAATACATATTTTATTTCATGGGTCTGGTATTCCTGGATAATGAAATTCCTGATCTTTTCGGGTATATCCATCCCTGTCATGTTTGTAGTTATGCTGTCGCGGGTAACCACAAGCGATGTGATTCCTTCTTTCATGTAATTTTCCTTTAAAGTGTTGAAAGAATTGACATAAGCAGTTGTAGTAATGATCAGCAGATCATAATTGGTAATTGTGGACTGTTTTCGGCTTTTATAATCCTGCTCCATTGATTTGTTATCTGCCAGTTGCATAGCAGCAGGGTTGTGAAGGGTAAGATTTTTCAAAGCCATTGATGCTTTTTCTGAAGGAGCTGTATGAACTACAACACGGGCAGCAGTGTAATAGGATAGTTTTCCGGTAACGGGATTGAAACGGACAGGCGTAAAGGTTGTTAGCGCAAATGAGCGGCCATTCAGGAAAGCGGTTATCAACTGCCCTTTCGGATCAGCAGGTAATAGAACATTCCGCCCGTAAACGGCCATATCTTTTGTAAAAGTTCCTGAGCTGCCGGCGGATACAGGGCGTACTTCCTGCTGAGGATATAGGTTAAATTTTCCGGGTAGCAGTACTTCATCGGAAAAAATGATTTCGATGCCAGTGGCTGATTCGCCCGGTGGAAGCATAAGATTAACCTGGCGGTATGGCAACGCAGGCTGACCCGGCAATGCAGTAAGCATGGTATTGTCGAGATCAAACATCTGGTATTCACCAGCCTGGCGAACAGATGGTTTTTCAAAATGGTAAACCTGCTCAACTTTACCAGCAAGGCTGTATAATGTAAATGAAAGCAGAAGACTTATCAGAGTAATGGTTTTCATGGGTGTGTGATGTTTTGATGGCAGTGCCTTTTCAGTTGTCAAATTTCAGCAAAAAAGTGATATGCCCGGAAGAAAGTTTTGTGAAACAGGTTGTATGAGCGGAATTAAAAAAAGGCCACCGGTAAACAGGCAGCCTTTTTTAAAAAATAAAGATAAATTTATCTCGTAACCAATACACGCATAGTCTGTGAATTGCCTTCGCTGAGTACCCGTACAAAATAAATACCCGATGGCAGATCAGCTACTTTGAGGGTAACTTCATTGGATGTTGAAACCGGATTTTCAATAACACGGACTGTTTTACCAATGGTGTTCAGCATTTCAATCCTGTTAATCTTCGCAATTTCATTCGATTTAATATAAATCCTATCACTTGCAGGATTAGGATATATAAGTATTGAGCTGATTTTCGGCTCCTTCAGGTTAACAGTGCTGAGTTCAGTGGTAAAAGTTGATGATTTTGCAAATGTATTTACGCCAAGGTTGTTCTCAAGCGAATCAACCTTTAAGTAATACTGCTGGCTGTATTTCAGGTTTTGATCCGGCGTAACTGTAATAACAGTTTTAGCAGCATTAATGGTTGCAGTAAAACTTGCATTTGTACCCATAGCATTATTCTCTTTCAATGTAAGAACTGATGCCAGGTTGCTGCTGGTAATTGCACTGCCGTCTTTCATGCGAACAGGCTGGTGATAGGTGATAACCATCGGTGTATTTACAGCTACATTGGATGACCCGTCAGCAGGAATCATTGAAATAATCATGGAGCCGGTTTCAGGCATATAGTCCGAATTCAGTATCTCCTTGTTCGAAGCCTGTAAAAATACCACAACCATCAGGTCGCTCATTTCTTCAACATTCGTACCGGTCATATCCACAGTGTAGTTCAGATTGTACGGCTGGTTTGCAATAAGCGAAACCATTGTGCCGCTGGCATCAGGAACCATTTTCATCATTACATTATGAAATTCGGTTTCACCGTTGGTGGTTGCATTCTGGGTGGTTTTACGCTCCAGAACTGCAATCTGAACTGTTACCCCACTATAGTTGGCATAAGGAAGTATATTGCAGTCGATAATTACATTGTTTCCCTGGATTTCATGTTGCGACTGAACTTCCAGGTAACACATAGTAGCTTTGGAAGTATTGAATGCATTATTAACAGCTGTGGAGTTGGTTCCGCAAACTTTGCCGTCAACATATAAATCAGGAACTGCATTTACACCATAATAACTGCGCCTAACACCACCCTCTGCGGTATAATAAGGGTCACCTGAACCAGGCCAGTTCATCTGATATTTTACTAGCGTAATTTCTTCTCCGTGTGCTGCAATAAATGGGTTAAAAGTTGAGTTGTTGAAACTGGCACAAGGTGAACATGTTGAACTTGTAAATTCCTCGAACATAGGCCTGCGGTAAACAAGGTGATCAGGAACTGAAATGCTCCTGATCATAAAATCGTTTGCAGGATTATCATCCGGGGTAGTGCTGCCGTTCAGTTCCGAAACCCATACTTTTAAGTTGTAAACACCAGGTACTGCAATAATTGAGTCAGTACAGGAATATGCAAATTCACTGCCTGTGGCAATATTAAGCCCAGTATAAGCGGTGGTGTGAATATCTCCTTCGTTCAGCGACCACTTTACTTTTATTGAATTAATCGCAGTTTCACCAACGTTAACCAATTTGCCTGATACAGCCTGGTTCCCGACAAACATAATAGGAACGCCAATGCTGGCCATTCCGGCATCGTTGGTCAGGGGGTCGAGCAAAGTAATATCATCGAAGAACCAGTCCTTAAAACTCTGGCTGCTTCCGGTTACAACAAGGCAAAACTGGAATGCACCTGAGCCAACATCCGTATTATTAACAAGAATAGTAACAGTTTCGGCTGAGATATCAGTGGTGGCAGCTTTGGTCCATACCTCATGCCAGGCTCCACTTGATGAAGCGCGGGTAGCTACACTTAAGGTAAAAGCGACACTGTTGCCATCCACGTGGTCGAACATATGTTTAAACTGGATAATAACCTGCGACAATCCGCTTGTGTTGCTTGCCGGGGAAATGAAACGCATGGTTCCGTTGAATGCGGGAATGCTTTTTGTGCGGCCTTCGGAAATTACTCCACCGGCGTTATTGCTTTGCGAAATGGCCCAGTTACTCTGGTTTCCAAAAACCATCCATCCGGAAGGAGGCCATACACCTGCACTGAAATCCTGCTGAAGCAAAACCTGCGCATTCAGACCTGCAGAAACTATAAGTACTAATAAGCTGAGTAAGGTTTTTTTCATGTTACGAAAATTTGTTTGAGTTTTGGGGTTATGTATTAAACAACAGACAATTATGGGAAGCAAAAATACAAAAAAAAGCCTGTCTGTCCGACAGGCTTTTAGAATTTTTTTTTAAGAAAGATTTAGTGTTGAACAGTAATTTTTTGAGAATAGTTGAGCTTTTTACCTTCAACATTGAGGAAATACATTCCTTCGGCTAACTTGCCTACATTGATAGTATGATTCAGCTTTCCAGTTGTACTTATTTTTTCATTATACACAACTGTACCCAATGCATTCATAAGTTTCACATTAAGTATTTCTGTGGTTCCGGTATTTACAGCCACATTCATATTGCTTGAAGAAGGATTTGGATAAACGCTGACCGGTTGAGCCTGTTCTTTTTCGTTAATGCCAACACATGAAGTACAGGTAATATCCATATAAACAGTCCATGGGCCTAAGCCACAATCATTGCTTCCCCTGACCCTGAGGCTCGAAATGCCGTTCCAGTTATTAGCCCACAAAATAGTACATGAAGCACTATTGTTGGTGAT
The DNA here is from genome assembly GCA_038212135.1 of Bacteroidales bacterium. Lineage (GTDB taxonomy): Bacteria > Bacteroidota > Bacteroidia > Bacteroidales > UBA4417 > UBA4417. The sequence continues at coordinate 56,217 of JBBQUX010000005.1, forward strand.
GGTACCGGCGGTTGCAGGGTATAATTCCCATATGTAGGAAGTTGCGGAAGCACTGCTTGTGGTATAGTCAGTTGTTTGGTTTACGTTATTAGTGCAAACGAGTGTAAGTCCGGTCGGAGTTGTTGTAAGGGCACCCGGGCGGATTGTTATATAGTCATTCTTTATAACCGAATCAACTTCAAGTCCTGTTTTAGTAACCATAATTACGTCATATGTTCCCGGGTTTGAGTAAAGAATGGATGGAGTTTCGATGGTTGAGGTACTTGGGACTCCACCGGGAAATAACCAGGAAACGGTTGAAGGACGGCCAACGCTGTTGTCAGAAAATGAAATATAACTGTTCTGGCACATGTTGGTTGGCGAAGTTGCCTCAAAAGCACTCATAACAGGACGAACTGTATTATGAATTGCTTTGCTTGAATTATCCTGAACAAAGGCGACGAACTCAATATCCTCCATTGGCCACAAAGGATCAATGTTAGCAACAATATTTACATTCTGAACATCGGTACTGGTGAAATCAAGAGCGGTACCATTCTGATCGGGTATCATAAGCCTGTTCACAAAATTCAGGTGCGTTTGTCCCTGCCATGACTGTGTAATTTCCGATTGAGTTACAGCAAACTGAAAAACCAATTGGTTATTTTGCAGAGTAGCCACCTTGGTAATGGTGAAATTGAAAACAAACTGCTGACCGGTGCGGGTCACTGTGTAATCAATCGTCAGAGGTGATGGTATTCCAATGCATAGGTCGTATTTTGGCAAATAAGAAGGATACATGGTTGCAGTGTGACTCCCGCCAACTACTGCGTTTCCGCCATCGAACCTGGCGGTAGGGTAACCGGTGATTGCATAGTAAGTATTTCGGGCATTCGAATAGTTATTCGCATAGGTATCGCCGTTGTGGTTTTCAATAACTGCCACACGTTTACCGTTTACAACAAGATCGTCAGCACCCATGGCAGCACCGGGGCAAAAAGTACACCAGGTGCCGGTTCCGATTTCGACGGCAACCATGTTACGTTGCACTTGTGCCTGGGCTAAAAGTGTTACCATTACAAGTGAAGCAACAAAAAGAGTAAATTTTTTCATACGCAGGGTTGTTTTTTTTTAAAAGAGTTGGTCCTGATTGAATGGGATGAAGATCAGACAATTAATTTCAGACTCAACAAAAGTAATATATATATACTCGGATGTTACAAAATCTTTAAAAAAAATTTAAGGATTAAGTGAAACAAGAAAAAATTTATAGAAAACTTACAGGAGAGTTAATGAAATCCGAAAAATCTGTGTTGTTAGAAACAACTCACATATCCGCTATTCCAGAGCAACAATTACCATTTAGTTTAAAACTGCTGAGTGTTGATGTACAATTCAATTTGCAGATTTTTCAACAAAGAAACTTTTATCTGTAATTGATCTGTTAATAATTTACTTTTGTTAATGAAAATGCGATACAGATGAGTCATGCAGAATTAAAGAATCGTAATTTTTATGGCAATAAGACAGTAAAATAGTTATCACTTTTTGTTTTATTCTTCTTACTTATTCTTTTGCTAATATGCTTTTAAACGCTTGATTAATAATTCACTAACAACATTCCTATGAAAAACGCATTGTTGATTTTATTACTGCTTACATTATGTTGTTTTACAAAGGCACAATCGCAATTTCTGGATCCATCATTCAACGGAACTGGTTATGCCATAATAGAGTTAACGCCATACAACGACAGAACCTGCGAAGTGATTGTACAGCCTGATGGTAAAATATTGACATCAGGCTTATTCCAATTCTTCAATACAGCTACCGGAACTGATTCTATTACAAGTTTTATTACCAGGCATCACAGCGATGGAAGCATTGATTCAAGTTTCAATTCGGCTGGCATTGTTTATTCGGATCTCCGGTTAGCTGATTTGGCTTCTGCCAATATGGAACTGCTTGAGGATGGTAAAATAGTAATTGCCGGTACAAAATACCTGCCTGATGATGGTCAAATGTGTGTTCAAAAGTTTAATGCCGATGGAAGTAAAGATATGTCGTTTGGTGACAGCGGTGAAAAACTGATTGTAAGCCCTGATGGCTATTACTCCAGCAGCAATTGTCTGAAAGTACAGCCTGACGGAAAAATTGTTGCCGCCGGGGTTTCTTCCGGTTCATTAATTCTGGCCAGGCTTGAAAGCAACGGTGAGTTTGACCTTTCTTTCGGGGAAAATGGCATTGTCGCAATTTATGAAGGATATCCTTATATTTTTAATATCAATTTCCTTTCCGACGGTAATATTATTGTTACAGGAGATTCGGATTCTTACCAGATATCAATCATGAAATTTAATCCTGACGGGAGCGCAAACACTGCCTTTGGCATAAATGGTAAAAAATTACTGAAATATAACTTTCAGTTCGAAAATCATGCCTATGGACTTGCCATACAACAGGATGATAAGATAATTGTATCAGGTCATTCGAATGGATTATGGCTTTTATACAGGGTTAACCCGATTGATGGCTCACTTGACAATACGTTTGGCACCAATGGTGCTGTTGTAAATCATTTTTCGAATGGCACACGGGATGTAGCCACTTCTGTTATTGAGATGTCTGATAACAGAATCCTTGCAACCGGCAGGTACAAAAAGGATTTTAATGATGAAAAATACAATATTGTTATTGTCAGGTATTTGTCGAATGGAAATATGGATAGCACCTTTGGTATTAATGGAATGATAGAGTTTGATTTTGAAAAAAGAGAAGATCAGGGGAATTCATCTTTCATACAGCCTGATGGCAGAATTGTTTGCGTTGGGTTTTCAGGAAATACAGAATATACAGGAAATGATATGGTTATTCTGCGATGTTCCGGATTTTCGAGTGTTAGTACACCAGAAATGGAATTAAAATCTTCATTTACAGTATTTCCAAACCCTGCCAACGAAAATGTTAATATCAATGTAACTGCACCCAAAGCCGGGATGTATTCTGTAAGTATACAGTCAATCAATGGGATAACTATCCGAAATTTCCGGAAAGTATTAAATACCGGAACCAATTACCTTGAAATTCCCTTGCATGACTTGCCTTGTGGCTCTTATATAATTGTTATTGAGGGATATGCTTTTTTTGTTTCACAGAAACTGCTTGTTGATTAAGGCATTTAAATTTTGAAACAAATCTTCTGCCAACATTGTTTATGCGAAAACCGGATTATTCATCGGTACTTTTTTACAGGAACGGATCATGCATTACATTCTGTTTTTTAAAGAATCCTTTCAACTTGTTTATCTTTGAATACGGTTTTATTTTAAGAAATTATGGATCAGTAGCCGCAGTAAAATTGTGCTCTGATCCCATTGAGAAATGAAGGAATTAATTTTAATTCGTATATGCTTAAACATATAAATGCCGGTACAATCAAGGCACACCTGATTATCACTTTCGGGTTGCTGCTGAATGCGCTGGGCTGGACGGCCTTCCTCATCCCTGCCCAGATTACCGGCGGCAGAATTACCGGTGTTTGCACATGGAATTTTAAAGAAGCAAGCTTGGATACCTCGTCAACACACTAGTGAACCTTATTGGGTAAATGCATCAGGTAATCCATATACAAACTGGTAAAAATGAAAAAACAACGAAAACTATTTTTGATAATTTCTCTTTTAGTTGCAAGTTGCACAAGCTTAGTACCTTTAAGTATTGAGAGGAGAGAATATAATGGTAAAAACCTCAGGACTGATGGGCGTATTCTACAATGAAAACACTCTTAAATTTATTTTCTTTTATAGAAATGGTGTATTTATTCGTTCAGTTTCATCTCAAGGTTATTTTGACTATCTAAAAAAGTATTTTTCTGAGTATGAAAAATTTCAAAAATATTTATATTGTGCCATATTATTGGGGCGCTTTTATTGTAAATGATTCCAAAATTATAGCAGAAAAATGGATATCAACTGAAACTTTTGCTCCATATAAAACAAGAATGTTTTATGGCGAGATCTTAAACGACACAACCATTGTAATTAATAATTTGGGCGAAAATAATGAGAAAGACACTTTACATTTTTATAAGTTTTATCCTAAACCAGATAGCACAAATAAGTTTGTAAAATAGTTATGTTATTTTTAATGCCGACGATCAAAATCTTGCTTTACTGTTGAACATGTTACCTGTCGAATGATAAGCGAATTATAGGCCTCCGAAAATGAATATCTTTTCTCAAAGGCAACAGCTACCAACTTTTGCCCCCGCTACCGCGCGAATCCTTTCGCGCGGTTAACACAAATCTACAACAATAACATGATCCAGTAAACCACGTTCTCCGCTGTAATCTCCGGCACTACTATAAACATAGTCTTCCAAACTGAAAACCAGCCCTTCTTCCGTTGCTTAGCAGCAGAAGGCCTTCGGGATTTTGGAATTTAGAATTGCGGCTCATATAGCAAAAGTAAAAATATCTACCACCACGCGAAAGGATTTGTGCAGTAGCGGGCGTGCAAGCTCGGGCAGTAGTCAGGTTTGAGGAAATTTTAAAATTGAGATACAACAGAATAAATAAAGAATCCTACCTTTGATAAGTTTAGTTCAACTGATTATTCAATGAATATGATTTAATTCCGATCAGTACCTGATAATCTCTGAACCCTACCAAACTCTGTAAGCTATCCGTTGTTAAACCGAATAAATAAATTATGCTTAAACATATCAATGCTGCCACCATCAAAGCGCACCTTATTATTACTTTCGGGTTGCTGCTCAATGCGCTGGGCTGGACGGCCTTCCTGATCCCTGCCCAAATAACCGGTGGCGGAATAACCGGTGTTTCGACACTTATTTTTTATGCCAGCGGTTTCCCTCTGGGTATCAGTTACCTGATTATCAATTCGATACTTATTGTTTTTGCAATAAAAATTTTAGGGAAAGGCTTTGTGGTGCGAACCATTTTCAGCGTGGCAATGCTTACGGTTTTTTTCTCGGTATTACAGCAATACATTACCAAACCTATTGTTAACGATACATTTCTTTCGACCGTTCTGGGTGGTATATTAGGCGGTGCCGGGGTTGGTATTGTATTTACTCAGGGCGGCAGTACAGGCGGAACTGATATTATTGCTATGATCATCAATAAATACCGCAATATAAGTCTGGGCAGGATTATCCTTTACCTCGATATTTTTATTATT
>JBBQUX010000006.1:0-59651 GCA_038212135.1 Bacteroidales bacterium
CGTACCGCCTGGAAAACAGAAAAACAATCTTTGAAAATAACGTTCTTTAATTTTGTTACTTTGCAAATCGGAAATTAACGATGCAGAAAAACGTGCATCCTTATTTACCGAAATCATGCATTTGTAATTACCGCTTACAACAAAAGCACTTTATAAAAAGTCAAGCCATTAGACTTACAATCATTAATAAATGATTTAGCTGTATTTATTGCAATTTCTCTAGTAACCATAACCTTAATTAATTTGTCGTTTCTAACATTGACTTTGTGAAATTCTCGTTGCAGATATTATGCATTTTCGTAAGATAATCAGGAACCATGGTTCTGATTGAAAATACCGGGTGCTGTGTTGGAAAATAGACTTCAAGGGTTGAGTCCTCTACAAGTGGCATATTAAGTGGCACTTGGTTGCCAGCCAAACCTTCTGAGGCGGTCGACTGACGAGGCTTAAATAGTTTTTTCAAACCTGACTTTTATTAAGGCATCTTATGTTGGTACATTTATTTTTTGTTTATCATTATTACTTTCAAATAGCCTGAAACTTTTAAATGCTCCCATTAACTGTTAATATGTAACCAAGTTACATCTCCATCTTATTTAAATATAATATTTGTTCCATTCAATAATTCCAAACGATCCATAATCTCTTTTTTAATAATATTAACTATTATTTTTCTATCACGGATTGAAATATCCTGAAGTTCTTCAAGAGTGAGTTCTTTATCTCCACTTTGAGCCCAGAAATTATTTAATTTATAAATAAAGTAATAATCTCTAATTTCGAAAGAAATGTCACATCTTAATAACTTTGAATTTTCTCCAGTCACTTTATCAAATAAATATATGGAAGTTATTCTATTCGAATCACAATTTTGAATGTTTTTATTACTATTTAGCCAGTTTATTATAATTTGTTTAATAATTTTCTTTTTCTCTTTTTGCTCTATAAATAAATCAAACATCTTATCCTTAGTATCAACATGTAATTTTAATAGATTATAATTAATGTTCCCTGAAAGAAAATCTACAATTGAATCAGCATTTTTTGTTTTATATTTAATAGTACTTGTAATAAATACGGTATCTTTATACTCGATTTTACCATTTTCATTTAAGTATTTGCTTTCACAATAATCACCCTGAAATACTTTTTTACTACAGGAGATCATTATCAGAGAAATAATAAATATTTTTAAAAAGATCTTTTTATTCATCTTTCATCGTTTGAAGTTGTTAATAAAATAATTTTGCTACAGCCTGAGATTGTATATCCATAAGAATAATTCAATAAAATACGAAGGACTTCTAATTGATTAATTTTAACTCATATTTTTCATATTTTTTGTCTGGTAAAGTTATAAAAAATATTTTATTAACTTGAGTTAATTTAAATCGTTCTATTTTTATATTACTATTATTGTTGTCAAGTATATCAATATAAATACCAGTTTTATCTGTACTAACATCACATCTATAACGAATATTTGCAGAACGGCTAATTAAGGTTGTATTACAGTTATTCTCATCTATAAATTCAAATTGAATATTTTTTATTTTTGTACCTATGAATTTAATTGGGTATGAGTTTCGATTTGTCATTTCAAATAGAAAATTTCTTATATCGTCTTTATTTGGATTAACTTTTTTCCCGTTTGCATCAATTTGATTTTTCCTTTTTACCGTATCTACAACATCTACTCCTTCATTTTTATTTAAAGTATCATTACTTATTTCAGGCGTTGTTATAAGTTTTGGATAACTATCATTCTTGGCTTCTCGCTTGTTATAAGAAACATTTTCAGTTTTGGTATCTGGATTACCTTTATTAGTATTTTGTGCAGTATTAGTATTTTCATAAGATGAATTATTTGCTCCGTTTCTAAATGAAGAGTTTATATCTCCCGTTTTTCCCTCATCAATTGCATTTTGTTTGCTTATAGATTTTGGATTCTTAGGTAACGTGCTACTTATTGCGTCTTTTATAATATAAATTGAATCAGTATTGTGTTCTTCTGTATCAGCTTTTGATGAGTCGCTTAATGTGGTTATTTCAATGCCAACAGGCTTATCCGAAGTATCAGAAGCAATATTTTCAGTTAAATACTTTTCAATTTGGTTACTTCTAAACAATTCAATCATTCCCGAAAAGAATTTTTGTATTTTCCCTATAGAAATTGATTCATCTTTTTCTGGATTAAATAGTCTTCTAAATAATTTTATTGCTTTAGTAATAGTGTTTCTAATCTTAATATATATATTCTCTTTAATCTCGTACTTAGTAATATTCTCATTGATTATAACAAAATATCGTGTACCGAAATTTCCTTCAGGCAAAGAAGATATTTGTTTACTTTCTAAACTCGATATTAATCTGTAATCTGTATTTGTTATATAAATACTATTAAGGGAATCCATAATAAAAATACTATTTGTATTTTTTTCTATTATAATTGTTGTTCCCCTGGAATTAGATTTGATTGTTCTATCCTTTAATTTATTTCCTTCATTAATAGTGGAATTTGTATCAAGTTTAGTCTTATTTATATCTTCAATAATATTCTCAATCAAATTTCTCTTTTCTACTGTCTCATAATATCTATAATAAACAAATAGTACTTAAAACAGAATAGTTAAAATTATAACAGTAATTATTATAGTTTTTTTAATTCTAGGAAACAGAAAATTTATTATAGAAAATATATTACCAACAGATCCAACAATAGTTCCAATATCACTAGCAATAATGTCAATCAATATATTATCTGAAGTAATTGCTACAATTATGATCCATAATACAATGATCCCTAAATTAATTACTATAACAAAGAATATCTTTTTAAAAATTTGAATAATTTTACTAAGGGCTTTTGGAACTGTCATTTTGTTTATGAATTAAATGTTTATTATTAAGTTTTTTAAGAAAACTATACATGAGACTTAATTATTCTTTTGCAATTGCAAAACTCCCACCGTAATAACCCGCGTATATCTCCAACAACCATAATATTGCACTTCACAATTTGTATTTTTACTATACTATTACACCCTCAAATATATTACTTTTTTGAATTAAATATGATTGTATTCTCCAATTATTATCCTCTTAAAAAAATCAAACTCCGAAAGGAAGATTAAAACGAAATATTCACTCCAATCCAGACAGTTCTTGGTCGGCTGTAAAACTGAGGCCTGTTGATTTTCAAAGCATACTGGTCGCGGAATGACTACAAGTTACAATAAATCAAGGTGTCTTCGCAATTAATAATTCTGTTATTTGGCTTTCAATTGCTTCAGATAATCCGCGTTCACTTCAACGCCGAGTTGTTGTGCTTTCAGTATATCATCAAGCGCACGTTGCTTGTCGCCATTCAGGTTAAAATAAAAGGAACGGTTCTGATAAAAGATGCCTTGTGTGGGCTTTAGTTCTATTGATCGGTTATAATCAGCCAGTGCTTCATCATTTCGTTTGAGTTGCGCAAAGCATAATGCCCTGATATTGATCATATCGGCATCATTTGGCACAAGTTTCAGGTAGGTTGTAATATCGGTTATAGCTTTCTCAAATTCATTCGTGTAATAATAGGCCAGCGAACGGTTCGAATACGCATTAATGTTAGCAGGATCCAGGTTAATAGCTTTATCCAGGTCAGCGAGCGCTTCTTTAAAGCTGTTTTTGGAGGCAAGTGCAGCACCCCGGTTACTGAGGGCTTCAACATAATCGGGATTAATGGCCAGGCAGTTGTTAAAATCGGAAAGTGCTTCTTCCACCCTTCCTTTATCGAACAGTGCTTTACCCCGGTTGCTGTATGTTACATATCCTTTCGGATCAATTTCGAGCGATCGTGAATACGAAGCAATTGCCTTATCATACTGGTTGGTTTCCCTGAAGTACTTTCCCATATTATTGTGGGCCACGGCAACCTTAGGATATTTGTTGATTACATCGGCAAACAGCGTTTCGGAATTCTCCCATACTTTTACTCTTTGGATTGTAATCCCTGCCAGTATTAGCATGTAAATGATCACAAATGCCCAAATCCCTGTTTTCAAAGCACCGGACATCAGGCTATTAAGCAAAAAAGCAGCGATAAAGAAAAGCCCCAGGTAAGGAATATAGGTGAACCTGTCGGCCAGGTATCCCTGCCCGGCTCCTACTACCTGCAACATAAACATGATATTGAAAAGGAAAAACAGAATCCCCGAAATGATCCCGATGCGATATTTTTTGATCTTCCATACCAGATAGCCTGATAAAAGGACAACGGGCATACTCAGGTAATGCAGAAATGAAATCTTATCAGGTATAGGGTAAATTGCTGACAGTTCATATGGGACAAAGGATTTGACAAGATAAACCAGCAGGCTGAATGTTCCGATAAATATTCTCTGGAACAATGGCAATACTGTTCCTGTTTCGAGACTTCCCTGCTGCTGCAGGAAATAAATGCCAACCACACCGGTAATAGCTGAAAGAATAAGAAACGGAATTTTATTCAGAAGCAGTTTCCAGTCGAATTTCTTATCAATCAACAGATCAATAGTTATGAGTGCCAATGGCAGGGAAACTGCCTGAATTTTCGAAAGCAACGAAAATATGAAAATCAGTATTGACAGGATGTAAAACAGCAGGTTTTTGGTTTTCCGGTAGGCTACATATGCGATTGTTGAAAGAAGGAAAAACACTGAATAAAGCACATCTTTACGCTCGGTAACCCAGGCAACAGATTCGACCCGCATAGGATGTATACCGAATAGCAGCGCAGTGAGTGCAGCGATAAAATAATTCATTCCCAATTGCCTTAGCAACAGGTAAACCAGCAAAGTACAGATAAGGTGCAGAATTACATTATTTGCATGATAAACTCCCGGTTTCAGTCCCCAGATTTTATATTCGACCGCGAAACTAAGGGTGGTAAGCGGATTGTAACCGCCTATGACTGATTCCGTGAAAATGGCATGAATGCTTTGCTTATTCAGCTTTGTGATGTTTTGATTGTTCGTAACATTTACATCATCATCCCAATTCACGAATCCATATTTAAAAGTGGGCGAAAATAGAAATAATGTAACTATCAGAATACCAGCTATTAATAAACCATCTAACTTTAAAGATAACTTTTCAACAGGATTTGAAGCTTTTACTGAGGGTTTAGTGTGAGGTTTGTTCTTCATATAAAAATCAGGTTTGAATGGGTTGGTGTAAGCCACGTTTGAAATGAAATATCTTTCAAAAATAGTGAATTGTTGATAGTGGCAAAAATCATTTCTGGGCTACATATTATTTTGATGTTTCGGAAACAAATTTTGATGTGTTAGATTTTAAAGAAATGTGATTATTTTTGTTTATATTGGATTGAATATATTCTTTCTCTTACTTTTTGCCTGAACAAAAAGTAACAAAAATTCAAGGCTTTCGAAAAATATGTTGCGTTTCTAAGCCAGAGGTATCTTCCCGCAATATAAGGCATGAAAGATTGTTGCAAATCCAGGCATTTGTCGTTGCTGTGTATTGCTACGCATATGCCATTCGCACATACCTCCGTTAGGAAACGCTACCATATTTTTCTAATGCCGGTCCTTTCTAAGAGAATCTACTCTTATGGCGACATAGAGAAATAACGGTTTGGCTCATGAGTACAATCTTCGGGGTGTATGGACTGGCCTGATAGAAATTCTTCTTTAAGTGTTAATATTGCCCAGCACATCAAAATAATATCCTGCCCTGCGCTGAACCGAAAATTGCTTTCCAATACCTGATAAAGATAAAATATTGGATCTTTCCGCTGTTCATAAATTCACAAAACAGACTAAATATTAAGCTTGTCTGAATAAAAGATATTTCTACATTTGACCCACCATAAAATCAACGCTCAAATGGCTCAGAATATAGATCCAAAGCTTAATTACGAAGAATCGAAACGCAGGATTGGTTACGTTCCCCGCCGCGAATCCACGCAGGAAACCTACGATCGCATCGGCTTTATGTCGGGGCTCGAAGTACACCAGCAGCTTAAAACCGTTCAAAAACTTTTCTGCCGTTGCCCGGCAGGTGTTTATCAGAAACCCGGCGATTTCGATGCCGAAGTAGTACGGCATATGCGCCCTACACTTAGCGAATTGGGCGAATACGACGGTACCGCTCTAATGGAATTCAAAACCCGGAAAGAGATTGTGTACCGGTTGAAAAGCAAAACAACCTGTACGTATGAGGTTGACGATACTCCGCCATTTCCGCTCAACCGCGAAGCACTGGGAATCGCCATTGAAATATCGCTGGTTTCGAAACTGAATATTGTAGGCGAAGTTCATATCACCCGAAAACAATATTTGGACGGAAGTATCCCGACCGGTTTTCAGCGCACAGCCATTATTGGCGTGGAAGGCGTGATTCCTCTGAAAAATAAAAATGTCCGACTGATTCAACTCAGCCTCGAGGAAGACTCATGCCGCGAAGTAAGCGACATTGGACATACACGCATTTACCGCACCGACCGACTTGGAATGCCTCTCATCGAAACAGTTACCTATCCTGATATGACCAATCCCGACGAGGTAAAAGAAGCGTGCAATTATATCCGCTTCCTTGGCCGTAGTACAGGGAAAGTCCGCACAGGGATCGGCGCAGGTCGCGAAGATGTGAATGTTAGCTGTAAAGGTGGAACCAGGGTCGAAATAAAAGGTGTTGCTCATAGCCGATGGATTCCTGAACTTACGCACAATGAGTGCTTCCGGCAGTGGGCGTTACTTGCCATTCGCGATATACTGAATACCCGGTTTGCTGATGTTAAAACCTGGAAGCAGACACACGCAGTTCTTGATATCCATTCATTTAATGGAAAAAACGAATTTGTAAAAGATGCAAAAACGAACGGGTATAAACTTGTAGCCGTTAATCTGCCGGGATTTAAAGGTATACTTTCGCATTTCACCCAACCGGGAAAAATGTTTGCCAACGAACTCACCGAACGTCTTAAAGTAATTGCCTGTATTGAAGTTCCCAATATGGTGCATAGCGAGGAATTTGAACCACCATTTGCAGCTGCGGATTGGGAAAAAGTCTTTACGCTTTTGAAACCAGGTGAAAATGATGCCCAGGTTATTATCCGTGGCCCGGAAGATGATATTGAAACAGCCCTGGAAACAATCGAAGAGCGCTGCCGAATGGCATTTGCCGGAGTACCTCCCGAAACGCGCAAGTCGTTCGAAAACGGCACTACCATTTTTGAGAGAGTTCTTCCTGGTGCCGACCGCATGTATCCCGACACCGATTCGGCACCCATTCCGCTTGAAAATGAGTATATTGAATCGCTGGGCAGTATCATTCCCGAAGAAGTTGTTGTACGTTACCAGCGCCTGCGAGAATGGAATGTGCCGGATGACTGCTTTACTTATATTTTCAGAAACAACCTTTTCCCGCTAATCGAACGGATTGTTAACGAACTGGAAATCAGCCCGGCATTTGTCGGGAAATTCTTCGGCCATGCCGTGAAATGGGTTGAGGGACAGTATAAACCTGCCGCTGAATTCGATTATAAAATCATATATGCGCTTCTTCGTTTCCTCAAACAAAGGAACCTTGATCCGGGCATTGCCCGCCGGATGCTTCCGTTGGTATATCAATACCCGAAAATGGAGTTCGATTCGGTGCTTACCAGCATTAACTTCAAACCGATAAGTAAAGAGCAGATTGTGTCGAAAGTGCCGTTCCTTAAGAAAAAGCTCACAGAAATCCGTGTCTCGAAAGGAGAAGATGTGGAACAAAACTGGATCATGGGTCAACTTCGTCGTCAGGCTGAAGGGAATATGAGTATGCTGGAGTTGCACGATGCGGTTGGGAAAAGGGGTTAGGGGTTGGGAAAAGGGGTTAGGGGTTAGGATTTAGGGTTTAGGGAAGGGAAGAGAATAGTAAACAAACAAGCAGTAAATGAATTTACGATTGACGGGGTACGAGGCACGATTGGTGGTTATCAATAGTTTATCTTCTCAAATCGTACATCGTATCGTACATCCTAAATCGTAAATCGTAAATCGTAAATCGTAAATCGTAAATAAATCATGACCGACGATATTTTTCAAGGATACAAAGGAGCAGCGCTTGAAGTACTCAAAAAGTTTAATGTTCGTGTATGGGGACAAGGCGTTGTAAAAACCACACGTGGCGAATTTACCGGTACCATCCTTCCTCGTTCCGAAAACGACGACGACAAGCACATTGTAATGAAAATACCGACCGGGTATAATATCGGGCTGGATATCGCCACTATAACCGATATGAAAGAAACCGGTTATAAGAAAGCAAATTATAAGATTCCTGAAAAGGAGTTTCCATATACCGAAGGCTTACCGAAAGTTAAGTTAATCGGAACAGGCGGAACAATTGCTTCGCGGCTTGATTACCGCACCGGAGCTGTAATTCCTGCTTTCTCACCAGGTGAATTATACGGTGCCGTGCCTGAACTGGCATCTATCTGCAACCTTACAACAGAGAAAATTTTTGCCGTTTTCAGCGAGAATATGGCTCCCGATAATTATAAAAAACTTGCTGTCGCAATAGGTAAAGAAATTGAAGCCGGTGTAGAAGGAATCGTAATTGGTCACGGAACGGATACGCTTCATCATACCGCAGCAGCGCTGACTTTCATGGTTCAGAATTCGCCGGTTCCTATTGTTCTTGTAGGTTCGCAGCGCTCGAGCGACAGGCCCAGTTCCGATGCAGCACTAAACCTGATGCATGCCTGCACCGCTGCTGGTCATGGCGATATTGCCGAGGTAATGGTTTGTATGTTTGGGCCAACAAGTGACGAATACGGTTTCCTCCATCGTGGTACGCGTGTACGTAAAATGCACTCATCGTACCGTTCTACTTTTCGTACCATAGGCGATACTCCTTTGGCAACTGTTACCCGAAAAGGAGTTACTCCGATAAAAGAAATATACAGCCACCGCCGTAAGGACCGGAAAGTCACCATTCTCCCCTATTTTGAGGAAAAAGTTTCGATAGTTTACTATTACCCGAATATGCAGCCCGATATTATTGATTCGCTGGTAGCCAACGGATACAAAGGAATTGTGATTGCCGGCACAGGTCTTGGTCATGTTAACAAACCTATTTATCCCGCAATCGAAAGGGCTGCCAAAGCCGGTGTTGCCATCTATATGACTGTACAAACCCTTTGGGGATACGTGCATATGTTTGTGTACGATACCGGACGCGACCTGATGGCAAAAGGAATTGTGCCTGCCGAAAACATGCTGCCGGAAGTTGCTTACATAAAACTGGGATGGGCCTTAGGCCAGACTAATGACCTTGAAGAAGTGAGGCGACTGATGCTGACGCCGATCAACGATGAAATTACACCGCGTGAGCCTTACAACGGTTATTTAATATACCAGGGCGGTGTAAAAGAAGTTGAGGAATTCATCCGGAATGTTCACAAGTAACTGATCTATGGTTTCTGCCATTGTATGAAAAAGCAGAGAAAATCCAGATCTTTCTAAGAACCCAAAATCATAATTGCAGCAGGCAGGCAAATTCAAAATCCCAAATCCCAAGGGGAAATAACTGAGCATGCTATTCATTCAAACAACTGAGCATGCTATACATTTCTGGGATCTTGGAATTTAGAACCTGGAATCTGAGACGTGGATTTTGCTATCAGGCACATGCATTTCATCAGTTACCTGACTGTTTTATCCAATTCTCAATTGTTTCAAGAAGTTTGTTCCTGCTCACAGGTTTTACGATATATTCATTACAACCGGCTTCCATAGCTGCATTTTCTTCCTGAGCCGAAATAAATGCAGAAAGAGCAACTATAGGTAATTGCGGGAGCATTCTTCTGATCTGTCTTGTAGCTTCAAATCCATCCATCCCGGGCATTTTCATATCCATAAGTAAGACCCTGATCCCGGGCTGAGTACGGCAAATGTCGATACATTCAAAACCATTGGTAGCCCTGATTATTCTATAATTCGCTTTCCTGAGTACAATTTCCAGGTATTTATAATTGGAATCTTCATCCTCGGCAACTAAAATTAAGTACTCTGCCAATTTGGGGTATTCATCAGGAACTTTTCCAACACTGGCAGAATTTGAAGGTACAGTTTCACCAGGAATTGTAAAGCAAAAGGTTGACCCTTCGTGGTTATTGGCTTCAACCCATATTTCCCCGCCCAGTAATTTCACAAACCCTTTTGCAATAGATAATCCAAGGCCACTTCCTTCGTAACCACGGGATGTAGACAGATCAGCCTGCATGAACACTTCGAAAATAACTGACATTGCTTCTTCCGGTATTCCGCTTCCTGTATCACTCACGGAGAAATGATGCATGCCGGCTCTGTGTTTATAGCCTATAGTGATGGAGCCAGCTTTGGTAAATTTAACTGCATTATCAATCAGGTGCGCGAATATTTTGGATAGCAGGTGCTGATCCGTTACGATCATATTTTCTTCAACAGGTGTTTTTTTAACAATATGTAATGCCAGGTTGCGGATGTTGCATATTTCGAAGGCCTGGTTGTAAATATTGTCAAGAAAAGTATTAAGATTGAAGGGGTTCCTGTTGATTTCAATAATTCCGGAAACGATCATTGAAATATCCATATAATTGGTAATGGTATTAATGAGCCGCGAGCTGCTTCTCTTTATCATCTTGCTGAACTCAAGGCGATCTTCTTCGGAACTGTCACTTTGTGCTAACATTTCACTGAATCCTATAATTCCATTGAGTGGTGTACGCAACTCGTGTGAAATGTTATTGAGAAAGGCAGATTTCAGTCTGTCGCCGACTTCGGCTTTTTCTTTTGCTTTTAAGAGTTCTTCCTGGGCTTGTTTACGGTCAGTAATGTTACGGAATACTCCTTGTAGTATCTGCCTGCCTCCTATTGTTATTGAACTCGCCAGCACTTCGACAGGAATTTCGCTGCCATCGTTGCGGAGAATTAAAGTTTCGATCGGTTGAACAATATCCCTGATTTTGGTTCTTTCAACATGATGAAGGAATGTTTCTTCTGCCAGTTCCTTTCCCCTGACCGGATGGATATTTGTTTGGTGAAGCTTTTTAATTTCATTAAGCGAGCAGCCTAGCAGGTTGCAGGCTGAAGTGTTGGCGTCAATCAGCATTCCTGTTTCAATATCGGCAAGTATAATCGCATCAGGCGAACTCTCAAATAGTTCCCTGTACCTTTCTTCGCTTTCTTTGAGAGCTGTTTCTGCTTTTATTCGTTTTGTTATATCTTCTTTAACGCCAAGGTAGTGCGATACGGTTCCTTCCGCATCCCGCAACGGCACAATAAAAGCACTTTCCCAGAAAAATTCTCCATTTTTCTTCCTGTTATTAAAAACTCCTTTCCACTCGCTTTCGGCTTTAATAGTTTTCCAAAGCGAACTGTATACCTCTTTAGGCGTATTGCCCGCGCTGAAAACAGAAGGATTTTTACCTAATAATTCATCGGCGGAATAACCTGATATTTCACAGCCGGCCGGGTTTATATATTCTATTTTGCCATCAAGGCCTGTGATAATAATTGTAATGGGGCTCTGGTGAACGACCATGGAGAGTTTATGCAATTGCCGTTCTGCATGATATCGTTTCGAAATATCCCTGCTTATACCGCGGTAACCAGTAAGTTTTCCTGATTTATCGAATACAGGAACACCGCTGGTTTCAAAAATCAACAGGTGTCCTTCGCGATGCTTGTATTTGTTAACAAGGGAATTAAAGGGTAAAGCTTTACTGACTATTGAATCGGAATTTGTAATAATATCCGGAATATTTTTATCAGCTATAAATAAGAAGGGTGATTGCCCGACAGCTTCCCCTGGAGTATAGCCAAGCAATTTTTCAAATTGAGGGCTTACATAGGTGTATTTGCCTGCAATATTAGTTTGCCAGATCATGTCGGAAGTAGATTCAACCAACGACTTGAATTTAGCTTCACTTTCGCGTAGGGTTTCTTCTGCCCTTTTTCGCTCGGTTACATCACGGTAAATGGATTGGTAGATCCCGTCGGGCATCATTTTGGTATGCATCTCGATCGGGATGGTGGAACCGTCAGGCTGAAGGATATCACGCTCACTGAAAACTGTTTCCCCATTCTTCAGCGAGTCGTATCTAAACGGAATATCTTCGAGGGCATTGGGGCCGAACAAATCTTTTATATTTAATCCAACCAGGTTATCGAGTGACCTGCCAGTAAGGTTGAGCATATAAGAATTAGCTCCTATAATTTTACCATCAGGCGAACCTAGAAGGATTCCGTCGACAGCCAGTTCAATCAACTCACGATATCGCCGTTCGCTTTCCAGTAATGCAGCATCAGCCAGCTTACGATCGGTGATATCTCTGGCCATAGCAATATTTACCTTCCGGCCAAAATATGTTCCATTGACAATGCGGACTTCCTTAGGAAAAATTTCACCATTCGAGCGCAGGCCCCAAAACTCAAATTGCTGTGGCGCGCCAGCAAAAGCCAGGTCGACCATCGAAGCCACAGCAGCAAGGTCATTCAAACCAGGTGCTGAAACGAATAATGGATTTTTACCAATAAGTACATCCTTGGGATATCCATACATTTTAACCGCGCCTGCATTTACATCCAGAAATGTGCCATCTTTATCCTGAATGTAAATAGCATCAGCAACATTGTTGAATAATTCGCGGTAACTGATTTCACTCTCGGTTCGTAATAATTCAGCTTGTTTCTTTTTTGTAATATCCTCGAAGGATGCAAGCATAGAAACGGGCTCTCCGGCAGCATTCTTTACCATACTTGCCGACACTTGCAAATCGAGTACAAGTCCATTTTTTGTAAGTGCCTGGAGTTCACCGCTCCATCCATCACTTTGCCGGATGGATTCAACCACATCAGAAGCTTTATCCCCGGAATTCCAGAATTCTATTACAGGTTTTCCAATTAGCTCATCATCAGGAGTATACCCCCAAAGTTTATAGAACGCCGGATTTACATACGTCAGATTCCCATGAAGGTCGGAAATGGCGATAGCATCAATTGCTGACTCAATAGCCCAGTCCTTAATCCTATTGGACACTTCATTCCTGAGCCGTTGGGAAATATCATCTTCATACGCATTTTTTAACGAATCATACGCTTGCCTCAGATTCTGTAGCTCTGCTTCCAGTTCTATCGTGGTATCCCGTTTATTCAGTTCCTCTGGCATAAAACAAATATTAAGCAATTGTTTCCCTGATAGTAAAATGAAAGGTACTTCCTTTTCCTTCAATACTCTCGACCCAGATTCTGCCTCCATGTTTCTCGACAAATTCTTTACATAGAATTAGTCCGAGCCCGGTTGAGAGTTCGCCTTCTGTTCCTCTCGTTTTATTGTTGGCATCAAGGCGGAATATTTCCTGCTGTCGTTCGGGGGATATCCCTATACCGCTATCATTAACAGAAAAAAGGAATAAATGTTCTTCCCCGGATATTACATTAATATGCACAAAACCACCTCTGCCGGTGAATTTAATAGCATTTAAAACCAGGTTTCGAAGGATGGTTTGCAGCATATTAATATCGGCAGTAATTTCAAGGTTTTCAGAAATATCAATTCTGATATCGATTTCTTTTTGCTTTGCTGTGATAGAAATAACTTCGATACAATTACGTACCAAAGGAAAGAGGTGCCTTGTTTTTGGCTCGAATTTAATTATTTCTCTTTGCAGGAGCGACCACTGGAGAAGGTTCTCGAGCAATTGGTACAAATTGGAAGCTGATGTCCTAAGCGAAGATATAATCGAAATCACTTCCTCCACCGGAAGAGAATCAAATTCTTCGTCAAGTATCTCCGTAAATCCAAGAAAAGAAGTAAACGGGCTTCTCAGGTCGTGAGCTATAATGGAGAAAAACTTATCTTTACCTTTATTCAATGCATTCAGATCATCAGCATTTTTCTGCAATTGTTCTTCGATTCGTTTCTGTTCGGTAAGATCAATCATTATTCCTCTGGCTCCCAGGCATTTCTGATTATGTAAAATAGGAACAGTATGAACTGACATCGGGAAAGTGGTTTCGTCCTTTCTTTTTCCGGTCAATACAGATCTGGCCGGGTGCTTTAATTCATGGTTGGTAGCCAGGTGCATAGCTATTTCTTCATGGTTGAAAGAGGAAATTAGTTGTGTGAGGTTCAGATTATTTTTCAGATCTGATTGCTGGTAACTGAATAATCTAAACCCGGTATCGTTCAAATAAACGAGTTTCCCTGAGCAATCGGCCTCAAAAATAGTTTCGGGAAGAAGTTCAACAAGATCCTGATATCGTTGCCTGCTTTCAATGAGTGCCTGTTCTATAAGCTTACGCTCCAGTATCTCATTTTCCAGTGACCTATTGTGTACTTTTTGAACATAAATTCTGAAAAGTGCAAAAATAAAAGCACTAAGAGCTATGAATATTAACACTAAAAACCACCACCTTAAATATAAAGGTGAAGTAATTCTTATGGTTTCTGACCTGGTAATTGTACTCCATCGACCTGCGAAATTCCTTGCCTTAACACAAAATGTGTATTTGCCGGGTCGCAAGCCTATATATTTAATTTTATCGAGCATGGATTGATTTGCATCCTGCCATTCTTTATCAAATCCCTCCAGTTTATATTTATATTCTATTAGGTCTTCATTCACGAAGGAAATGCCTCTGAAATGGAAAACCAGTGTATTATCAGAAAATGAAACAATACTTTTCTGAGACATTTCGTAAAGAACACCCTTGCTGTCTTCGGCATGTTGAAGCTGGATAACCGGAATCGGGATAGCCACTTTATTGTAATCAGGCTCAAAACAAGTAAGTCCACGGTCGGTGCCGACCCAAACTCTGCCTTTGGAATCGACCATTCCGGCAGCGCGGTTGGTTTCCCACCCTGCGAGTCCATTAAGAATATTATATGTTTCCAGAGTTTTATCCCCATCCCATTTATAAAGTCCCTGGTTTGACCCAATCCAGTAATTCTCTTCATTATCCTGAAGGATAAAGTATACCGGGTTATTTATTTCAATACCGTTTTTATTATATTTAATGATTTCACCATTTTGTATAATAAATAAACCATTTTGGGTTCCGATAAATTCATTTCCGTTTCTGCTTTTATAGTATGCAAAAATACTCTCAGCAGTCCCGTCAGCAGGAGAAGGTATCTTCTTAATCTCCGTTTTATTCAGGTGCCATATACCTTCAAGACCCGCGATCAGAATTCCACCATCCCCGGCAGGGAAAATTCTGCGTAACGTGTTTCTATTCTCACCAAACTGCTTATATTCAACAAGTTTATTATTTTCAATATAGAGCAGTTTCCTGTCAGCCCCTACCCATATCCTGCCACTTTTATCCTGACAAACAGCAGTTACAGTTGGATAATTCTTTGAATAATGCCACATGATATTTCCATTTTCCAGTAACCTACCCAGACCCATGCTGATAGAAACAAACCAGATATTTCCCTTATTATCAAGTATCATATCCTGCACACGCCTGGTATTTTCAAGTGAATGAGGAAAGGGAATGGTCTTAAATGTGGTATTACTATATATTGATAACCCTTTATTATGCCCCAAAATGATCTTTCCATCATTTTTCTCAATAATAGCGGTCACTTCATCTTCGAGCATCCCATTCTTTTCGAAATAATTAGTAACTTTAAGATTGTTGATCTTATTAATTCCTCTTGTGTCGGTAATCCAGAAATTTTGTTCCCGGTCAACATATACAGAAGTAGCACCATCTGAGAGGAATCCATTATCAACCATAAGAGGGGCAGGTTCCGTGGAAGATTTGGAAACAAAATATTTGGCCCAGATATTACCAAATATAACGTTGCCTTTTTTATCGCTGTTTACAAATGAATAATAAAAAATGGTAGGGTGTGGCAACTGGAATTTATCGGTCACCATAGTAAAACTGTTGTGTTGTATATATCCAAGCCATTTTTCGGTCAGTACCCATAATTTCTCCGACGGAGTATTCTTGTTTTCAAAATTTATTGCAATTATATCCTTACCATATGGTTCAATTAACTTGTTTAAACTCCAGTCTGGTTTTCCATTCTCAATAACACACAACCCTATTTCGGTCGATAAGTAAAACTTCTGACCATGTGCAATAACAGTATAAATATAGTTCAAATCATCATCTTCCGAAATTCTGAGATGTGTCCAGTATCCATTTTCGTAAAGATAATATCCGTCAAAGCTTCCCATGCAAATAACCGGTTTATTGTCCTTATACATAATATCGAACGTATTCATACTGGTGCATCCAAGAAGTGCTCTGGAAGGAGGAGGAGTTTTATTCCAGGTATTATTTTTAAAAAAAATAATTGTATCGTATTTAAAGTCAGGCAATGCCCAAATAATCCCTTTTTCATCAATTTTTATTTTCCGGTAAAGTTGATCGGGGATTCCATTTGTTTTGTCAAAGTTTGTAAAGCTAAAACCATCATATTTTGTAATACCGTAACTTGTTGCAAACCACATAATGCCGCTGCTATCCTGGCAGGCATCGTTAATATTTCTTGTCGGTAAACCATCTTCAATAGAATAGGTTTTAACAACATATTTTTGTGTGTAGCCGTTCTGTAAAAACAATAGCAGCATCGTTACAAAAAAGAATCTGTCAATATTGCTTTTCATCATTGCCTTCAAAACTTTTTCTTTGTTAGATTTTTGAATAATAATACTTAATAAAGGCTTTTACAGAAAGAATTATCACTCTGTAAAAAGGGATACAAAACTTCATTTCTAATTATAAAGCACTGAAAAACAGTAAATTAAAATTCTATATCTGTTATTCTACCGGCAATTAAATGGTTTAAGTTATGTTTCTCCAGGCATAATGAAACTGCGTTTCAGAAAACTCAGGTCATCCGCCAAACGAATAAACAAATATATACAGTTTTTTGAATCATACTTTAAATGAAACCGCTTTTCCCTAAATGAAAATAAGCGCAAAAAAAAAAGACAGCCTTTTAAAGGGCTCCAACCTCTTTGAAATGTGTTATTCAGTCAGAGTAAAAGAAAGATTTATGAAATCCTTGCTTATTCTACTATTAAACTTTACTGAGCTTTTTGTGTTAATTTTACTTCACAAAAATGCTACCTGAAAGATTACCATAGTTCTTCGTACCTTAGTTCATATGATTAACATTTCTCTTTTACGTTTTTAAATCCCCCTTCAGTTTATACCTTGACCATGAACCATACCAATCAACTCATCCACGAATCGAGCCCATATCTGCTGCAACATGCTCATAACCCTGTTAATTGGCTGCCTTTTGGGGATGAGGCTTTTGCACAGGCGAAACGTGAAAACAAACCCTTGCTTATAAGCATTGGGTATTCGTCGTGCCATTGGTGTCACGTGATGGAACATGAGTCGTTCGAAAATGAAGATATTGCAAAGTTGATGAACGAATACCTGGTTTGTGTAAAAGTTGATCGCGAGGAACGTCCTGATGTGGATCATGTGTATATGGATGCCGTACAGCAGATTCAGGGTAATGGTGGCTGGCCTTTGAATTGCTTTGCATTGCCTGATGGAAGACCTTTTTGGGGAGGAACCTATTTCAGGCCTGAACAATGGAATCAATTGCTGGAAAATATAAACGAATTGTATCACACCAGGTTTACAGACCTCGAAAAGCAGGCAACCGACATTGCTGAAGGCGTTGCACAGCAAAATTATATGCTGCCCGACGATACAGCGAAAAGCGTTGATTCAATGGATATCTGTTCCGTTTTTTCAATTTTACACAATTCGTTCGACACAGAAAAAGGAGGAATAAAAGGGGCTCCAAAATTCCCTATGCCTGGTGTAGTTAAATTCTTGCTGGAATACAGCATCATTCAGAATGATGAAAATGCGCTGGAACTGGTTGATATTACTCTACGAAACATGGCGCAGGGAGGCATATACGACCAGGCCGGAGGTGGTTTTGCCCGTTATTCGACTGATGCAAACTGGAAAGTACCGCATTTCGAGAAAATGTTGTACGATAATGCGCAACTCATCAGCGTATATTCTGCTGCTTTTCAGGTAACCGGAAATTCATTGTTTAAAGATGTAATCGAACAGACTATTGAATTTATTATGCGGGAACTTACATCTCCGGAAGGTATATTTTATTCAGCACTCGATGCTGACAGCGAAGGCGGGGAAGGCATGTTTTATACCTGGACAGCAGAGGAATTCAGCGAAGCACTTGGTCATTATGCTGTCTTGGCCGGCGAATATTACAGTATCGATGCTCAAGGCTTATGGGAAAATGGGCGTAATATTCTTCTTCGCCCGGCGAGTGATGATATATTTGCTCAACAGCACTTTCTTTCAGCTGAAGAACTGTTATCACTAACCGGGTTTTGCCGCACGCAGTTGCTCAAAGTCCGAAATACAAGATCACGACCCGGTTTGGATGACAAAATGCTGGTAGCCTGGAATGCCATGATGGTAAGTGCTTTAGTTGATGCGTCTGTCGCCCTGGGGAATGAGAATTACCTTAAAGCGGCCGTTAAAGCTGCCCATTTTAGTCTGCAATATCTAAAGAGAACCAAGCAAGGGCTATTTCACACCTGGAAAAACGGCAAAGCACAGATCAATGCTTTTCTTGATGATTATGCTTTTTTGATTACTGCTTTCATAAACCTATATTCTGTAACTACGGAAGAAATCTGGTTAAAAGAAGCCGAATCTCTTACGTCGTATGTTGTTGAGTATTTTTACGATCCGCGTTCCGGATTTTTCTGGTATTCGGAAAATGAGGATAAACAGGTGTTTGCCCGAAAAATTGAGATTTACGATGGAGTAATTCCCTCGGGCAACTCAGTAATGGCGAAAGTGCTTAACATACTGGGTATTTTTCTGCACAACAACGATTATTCGGAGAAATCGAGACATATGGCGCAGGTTATGGAAAACCGGCTTACCCGTCATCCGGCTGCCTATGCGAACTGGGCTTCGCTGGCATTAAACCAATTGCAGGAGCAGCATGTAATTGCTGTTATGGGAACCGAAGCAATACCACTCATTAAAAAATTAAAAACAAAAAACCTACCTGCAGTTTTGATATTTGGCAGTAAAGAGGACAACAGGCTTCCCTATTTCGAAAATCGTTTTGTTGAAGGCAAAACCCTCATATATGTTTGTTCAGGCACTTATTGCCTGCCCCCGGTTGGGTCTGTAGAAGAAGCAATTAATCTTCTCACAGGATAAAGAAAACGAAAACCAGTCTTTAAAGACCCGGTCCATATTCCCGGTGTATGAGCTTTCACCGATTCAATATAAAACCAAAGATCAAAAATTTCTGTTTACTGCCCACTTCTTCTTTTTCCCCTTGTCCCCATTTCCCCTTGTCACCTTGTCCCCCATAACCAACTCCCTAAATCATAAATCCAAACTCCTCACCCATCAGTCATTCGAAAAATCCTTCACCAATTTCCGGTACGCCGAAAATACATTTGCGCGTGAAACAAATCCCACATATTTTCCATTGTTGAGCACCGGCAGGTTATAATGGGCCGTTTCGGCAAATTTCTGGGCAACATCCTCCATTGTCGCATCCTGGCTTACCAATGTATCAGGCATATACATCAGGTTACGGATATAAACTGTATCATACTGGTCATGTTCAAAAATAATATGCCTGATGTCGTTAATAAAAATCACACCCAGGAAGTTATTTTCCCCATCAATAACCGGAAAAACATTACGCTGCGATTTGGCAACCACTTTTACAAATTCGCCTAATGAAACATCGGGGCCTGTTGTGAGGAAGTTCTTTTCGATCAAAGTTTCAATTGATAAACGTGATAATACAGCTTTATCCTTGTGATGCGTGATTAGTTCGCCTGACTCGGCCAGGCGTTTTGTATAAATAGAGTGAGGCTCGAAAGGAATAATTGTAAGGTAAGCTACCACAGAAGTAATCATCAGAGGCACAAAAAACTGGTATCCGCCGGTGATTTCTGCAATAAGAAATATAGCCGTTAACGGCGCATGCATCACGGCAGCCATAACTCCGGCCATACCTGCCAGCGCAAAATTACTCTCTGGCAGACGGTCACTTATGAAAAAATTCACTACTTTGCTGAGAAAGAAACCGGTTACCCCACCCATAAAAAGTGAAGGTGCAAAAACTCCTCCGACCCCACCGCCACTGGTAGTTGCCGACATTGCAACAACTTTGAAAATAAGGATAAATACAAGAAATACTAAAAGAAGAAAATAATTATTCCCGATGGCAGTAAATATACTCCCGTCGAGTATTCTAAGGCCGTTTCCATCGAGCAGGTGTTTCAGCGTTTCATAGCCTTCGCCATAAAGAGGAGGAAAAAGGAACACCAGCAAACTGGTAATAATTCCACCTGCCATCATGCGTAGAAATCCTTTAGGCATTCGTTGAAACTGTTTTTCTATTGATAGATTAGCCCTGGTAAAATAGAGCGACACCACACCACAGAGCAAACCCAGAATAACATAAAACGGAAGGTTATTCAAAGTGAATGGATGATCCGAAACTGCAAATGAAAATAATACACCGCTTCCCATAAAAAAGTAAGCCAGAATCGCTCCTGCAGCTGAGGATATAAGTAGTGGGATGAGGCTGGCCATAGTCAGGTCGAGCATCAGAACTTCCAAAGCAAAAATTACAGCAGCAATAGGTGCTTTAAAAATACCGGCAATTGCTCCGGCAGCACCACAACCTACCAGTAATGTAATAGTTTTATAATCAAGGCGAAGGTAACGTCCTAGGTTTGATCCAATGGCCGAACCAGTAAGTACAATTGGGGCTTCAAGTCCAACGCTGCCGCCAAAACTAACCGTTATTGTACTGGCAACAAGCGATGTGTACATATTATGAACCTTGATAATGCTGTTACTTTTCGAAATTGCCTGCAAAATCCGGCTGATACCATGCCCTATTTGATCCTTAACAATATACTTGACATATAAGTAAGAAATCAAAATACCAAGGAATGGCAATATAAGGTATAACAGGTTGAAACTTTTAATTGAGATCACACTCATTAATACCGAGTGGCTCAGATGTACGGCATTTTTCAGCAGTATCGCCGCCAATCCACCCAAAGTACCAGCTACGAAGCTGAGTATCAATACAAAATTTCGTGCTGAGATATGTTGTAACCTCCACGAATGAATCTTCTGATAAAATTTACTGCCTGCCATATTAAAAGCAAAAATATGAATATTAGGGCAAACATCATTGCGATAAAATTCAACTTAGTTTTATTGGCAATCATTCTAATATTATATTTGTATTTGCACATTATACAAAAGGTGAATATTTTTGCATCTGTAAACTGAACAGGCGGCCAATGAAAAAATGGTGCAGCCGGGCCGGCATTAACAGGCAGCAGGATATTTTACCCTGTGGGACTAAGTAAACCCATAGGGATTTTTTATGCCTGATTGGAAAATAGTAATAAGTATCGGGCAACTTTAATCATTGAAAGATGAGCCAGAATAAGAAAAAAAGACGTGTTGCTATACTATCAGTTGCATCAAATTCAACTCTTGTTGTTTTTAAGCTTGTGATCGGAATTCATACAGGGGCAGTTTCTATTTTGTCTGAGGCTATTCACTCCGGCGTTGACCTGGTGGCATCAATGATTGCATTTTTTGCGGTTCGGGCCTCAGGCAAACCTGCCGACGAAAGGCATACGTTCGGGCATGGCAAGTTCGAAAACCTATCCGCAGCTATTGAGGGGCTTCTCATATTTGTTGCTGCAGGATGGATAATATATGAATCCATACAAAAACTGATATTTCCCGAACCGGTTGATAATCTTCAATGGGGAGTTCTTGTTATGGGCGTTTCAGCAATAACAAACCTTATAATTTCACGGAAACTATTTAAGGTTGGCAGAGAGACCGATTCAGCTGCATTAATGGCCGATGGCTGGCACCTTCGTACCGATGTATGGACTTCGGCAGGAGTAGCCGGAGGACTTGCAATTTATATCATTGGCAGAAAAGCATTTCCTGAACTGAACCTGCATTGGATCGACCCGTTAATTGCAATGGGTGTAGCCGGGCTCATTATCAGGGCTGCCTGGGAACTGACTTCCTAAGCGGTTACTTACCTGCTCGATGCAAGTCTGCCTGAAGAAGAAGAAAAAGCCATTACATTTATTATTGACCAGATGAGTCCGCAGGTAATGAATTTTCACAACTTTAAAACCAGGAAAGCCGGCTCCGAAAGATTTGTAGAGTTCCACCTTGTTGTAAGTCACGAGCTTTCAGTAAAGGAGGCCCATGATATCTGTGATGATATTACTTTTAAGATCAAGTCAATATACCCCAAAACGGAAGTGATGATTCACACAGAACCTTGCCTGGCCGAATGCAAAGGTGAATGCAAAGGAACATGCTCAATTTTTGAAGCCTGAAATTATAATCAAGTCTTCACGAAACAGTTTTTACATTTTTAGTTACACCTTTGTAATTATTTTTAAACAAATTCATCTGAGCCATTTGCAACTATCAGTATTCCAATCTCATACTCTAATATAACTGTTGATTATTTCTGTAAAACTTATACTCAATAAGGGAGTTTCCCAAAGATTATTCCTGTAATTTTATACACAAAAAAGTTACTTGGATGAAGATCATCACATACAATGTTAATGGAATAAGGGCAGCTATTGCGAAAGGATTTCTGGATTGGCTGCAAGCTACTGATCCTGATGTGGTTTGCCTCCAGGAAATCAAAGCTCAGGTTGATCAGATTCCAATAATTGAATTTGAGGCAATCGGATATCACACGTATTGGTTTCCGGCTGAAAAAAAAGGCTACAGCGGAGTGGCCATTCTTTCAAAAGCCGAACCCGATAAAGTGGTTTATGGCATGGGTATCGGAAAATACGATTTTGAAGGCCGGTTTATCC
Organism: Bacteroidales bacterium; assembly: GCA_038212135.1. Lineage (GTDB taxonomy): Bacteria > Bacteroidota > Bacteroidia > Bacteroidales > UBA4417 > UBA4417. The sequence continues at coordinate 22,913 of JBBQUX010000006.1, forward strand.
GTGCCGATTATGGCGATAAAAGTATTATTTCGGTTTATCATCCCTCGGGAACTACCGGCGATCACAGGCAGGCATTTAAAATGCAGTGGTTGGCTGATTTCCAGAATTACATTCTCGAATTAAAAAAAACGCGCCCAAACCTGGTTATATCGGGTGATTATAATATTTGCCACAAAGCAATTGACATCCATGATCCGATCCGTAATGCAACAAGCAGCGGTTTCCTGCCCCAAGAACGCGAATGGGTTACCAGTTTTCTGAATTGCGGGTTTATAGATTCGTTCAGATATTTTGTTAAAGAACCTCATCATTACACATGGTGGAGTTACCGTGCAGGAGCACGCAGCCGTAATCTCGGCTGGCGCATCGACTATCATATGGTTAGCGATGAACTCGAAAAAAATATGCAGCGGGCTGTAATTATGCCCTTGGCTGTTCACTCCGACCATTGCCCGTCACTACTTGAAATAGACTTTTAATTAAAGCATCCACAATAAAAAATTAACCCCACTATATGAAACAACTGAATTTCGAAAGAGTAATACGATTAATAATTCTTGTTGTATTAGCCGGGTTTGCAGCCTCGTGCGTTTCAACAAAAAAGTATAACGCGCTTACAGCAAAATGCAACGAAGAAAGTAGCAGGTTAAATGCGAAAGCCGATTCGCTGAGCACACGTATAAATGAAATTTCATCCGAAAATCAACGCTTTAAAAAAGATCTTACCCAGCTAAAGTCTGATACAGCGCGTTTAGGCTCGATGTTACGCGTTCTTACTGCCGATTACAATGAACTCGACCGCTCCCACGAACTGTTGAAAACGCAGTTCTCAGCTAATTTCGAAGATGCTGAAAAAGTTATGGCCGAACTAAAAGCTGCACAGGACGACTTGATTGTGCGCGAAGACAGGCTAAAAGTTCTTCAGGCTGAGTTGGACGTGAAAGGTAAAAACCTGGCTGAACTACAGTCGGCACTTCACAAAAAAGATTCCATCACCGATGCTTTGCGTAGAGCGGTTTCTGATGCGCTGATGGGTTTCGAAGGCAAAGGCCTTACTGTGCATATGAAAGATGGCAAGGTCTATGTTTCACTTGAAGAAAAACTTCTTTTTGCCTCTGGTAAATGGGATGTTAGCAACGAAGGCATTTCGGCACTTAAAGACCTTGCAAAAGTACTTGAGAAAAATCCCGATATCAATGTCCTTATCGAAGGGCATACTGATAATGTGCCACTTACCGGGCAAAACCAGGTGAAAGACAATTGGGATCTGAGTGTTATGCGTGCCACTTCCATTGTTAAAATACTGCTGGCAAACGCAAAAATAAGCCCGAAGCGACTGGTAGCTTCTGGCCGGGGTGAATTTTTGCCGGTTGAACCTAATTCTTCAGCCGCCAATAAAGCAAAAAACCGGCGCACTGAAATTATCCTTTCACCTAAGCTCGATGAACTGATGCAAATTATTGGCAGCAATTAATTTACATTCGTTTTCAACTGGTCATACTTCCGGGATGCTTTTCTGCAGGCATCAGATATTAACAGGGGATTGTTGATTACATCAGCAATCCCTAAACTTGTGTAAAAATCGCAATCAGACTTATTTTGATTGTACCTTTATAGATGTAAAGTTCAGCAGCTTGCCTGAAAAAATTTTGCAAAGTCCTGCATGGAATCCGCAACTCCCCAATTTATTGTATCAAACAGAATTTCAGCATAATGACAAAAGAAATCACAGCAAAGCTCATACTCGAAGACGGGTCAGAATTTTCAGGGAAATCCTTCGGGTACGAAGGGTCGGTAGCCGGGGAAGTAGTTTTTAATACCTCCATGACCGGCTATCCCGAAAGCCTTTCTGATCCTTCGTATGCAGGCCAGATCCTGGTTGCAACCTATCCGCTTATAGGGAACTACGGTGTACCCGAAGCTGTTACCACCAACGGGGTGCCCGATTTTTTTGAATCGGAACGTATTCAGGTAACGGCCCTGATTGTTTCGGATTATTCGGCTGAATATAGCCATTGAAGCGCAAAACGAAGCCTTGGTAACTGGCTGACCGAAAACAAAATCCCCGGCTTATTCGGCATTGATACCCGGCAGCTGACCAAAATTATCCGTGAAAAGGGGGCTATGATGGGGAAGATTGTATTTGGCAACGACAATCCCGGCTTTCACGATCCCAATACGGATAACCTGGTAGCAAATGTAAGCACTGACAGAGTAATAAATTATGGCGAAGGTTCTACCCGGATTCTGCTGGTCGATTGTGGGGTTAAATACAATATCATCCGTCATTTCCTGAAACGTGATACAACGGTAATCCACGCTGGAAAGAGTTGGTCGAAATCCAGCAGATTTATGATTTTGTCGATGAGGTAGGCTTTCCGGTTCTGATCCGCCCTTCGTACGTGCTTTCGGGTGCTGCCATGAACGTGGTTTCCAACCGCCAGGAACTCGACTTTTTCCTCACACTGGCTGCCAGGGTTTCGAAAGAATACCCTGTAGTTGTGTCAGAGTTTATTCAAAATGCCAAAGAAATTGAAATTGATGCCGTTGCCAGCCATGGTGAAGTAATGGCTTATGCCATTTCGGAACACATCGAGTTTGCGGGAGTTCATTCGGGCGATGCAACGATAGTATTTCCGGCACAGAAAATGTACTTTGAAACCGCCCACCGTGTCAAACGGATTTCGCGCGACATTGCACAGGCACTTAACATCAGCGGACCGTTCAATATGCAGTTCCTGGCCCGCGATAACGATATTAAAGTTATAGAATGCAATCTCCGTGCCTCGCGAAGTTTTCCGTTTGTAAGTAAAGTGCTGAAAATCAATTTTATTGAACTAGCCACAAAGATTATGCTTGGCATCCCGGTCGGGAAACTGAACAAATCGGCATTTGATCTGGATTATGTCGGTATAAAAGCTTCGCAATTCTCATTCTCAAGGCTTCAGATGGCTGATCCTGTGCTGGGTGTCGAAATGGCGAGCACCGGCGAAGTAGGTTGTATTGGCGAAAATTATTACGAGGCTTTGCTTAAAGCCATGCTTTCGGTAGGGTATAGGATTCCAAAAAAAAATATTCTTCTTTCAACAGGGGATGCCCGTTCTAAAATTGAGCTGCTAAAAAGTGCCCAGATGCTGGTTGAGCGTGGTTTTAACCTTTTTGCTACGCCGGGTTCGGCAAAGTTCCTCTTTGAAAATAATATACCAGTTACTATCCTGCATTGGCCTGACGACGAGCACAAGCCCAATACACTCGATTACCTGAAAAACCGTACCATCGACCTGGTTATCAATATCCCTAAAAACCTCTCGAAAACAGAGCTTTACAACGATTATCAGATCCGGCGGGCTGCCGTTGATTTCAATATTCCGCTTATTACCAATGCACGTCTTGCCAGTGCGTTTATTTATGCCATCTGCAAATTGCAGCCGGAGGATATTGCGATTAATAGCTGGGATGAGTATTGATCCGTTTAGCTTTTAACCACACAGGCACGGAGGACATGGAGGAACACGGAGGAAATTTGTTAGAACCACTAAGGCACTAAGAGCACATAGAGACACTAAGAATGTCTGAAACGTGATACTCTTTTGATTACCATGGAAGCACGAAAGGCACGCGGGAATGCTTCCCTGGCTTATTTTCCATATTATAAATGCATAGAGCTAACAAATGTCTTACTGTGTTTCCTGAATTAAGAATTCCTTCAATTTGCTTTTCCCCACAATTACCTTACAATGCTTACCTTTGCCTGACATTTTTAACTCAGAATGGCAAAATTCAGGCTTTTTATATTTTCAGCATTGTCACTTTTAGTGTTCCTTTCAGCATTTCAATCAGTCCAGGCACAACGGTTACGGATTCGCATTGTTTCGGCTGGTGCGCTTATACATTCAGCTTACATGCCAAATATTGTAAGAGCTACAGGCAAACCGGTTTTTGAACATGAAGGAGCTTACCTTTATTGCGACAGTGCATGGCTGAATGAGATAGATAACAATATGGATTGCTTTGGAAATGTGCGCGTTAAATCGAGCGATACACTCAATCTTTATGGAAAAATCCTGCATTATGAAGGGAATACCAAAATAGCTACGGTTAGCCAGGATGTCAGGCTTGTTGATAAACAGACAACGCTCACAACAGATTTTATGGTCTTCGACCGTAATACAGGCATAGCCAATTATACTTCGGGCGGTAAAATGGTAAACGGCGACAATGTGCTTACAAGCCGGCGCTGTTTTTATTATACCAATCAAAAGCTGATGTATTTCAGGGATGATGTTGTGCTTACCAATCCCGATTACAAAATCAACTGCGATACGTTAAAATACAATACGGTATCGCGCATTTCATATTTTCTTGGGCCTACCATCATGAAAGGCAAAGATAATTATTTGTATTGCGAAGACGGCGAATACGATCGTGTAACCAGTAAATCAAGGTTCAGTGTAAATGCATTGTTGGTTGATGACAACCGGCGCTTAACCGGTGATAGCCTGTATTATGACGAGAAACTGAAATATGGCAAAGCCATCAGTCATGTTGTAATGACAGATACTGTGCAGGATGTTATTATCAAGGGAAATTTTGCCGAATACTGGCGCGCTAAAGGGTACATGTTTGTTACAAAGGAAGCTGTTGCAATACTGGGCGATACCAAAGACACCCTTTACCTTCATGCCGATACACTGAAAGCTACCTTCGACACTTCGAAAAACGAGACAAAGGAATTGTTCGCCTACCACAACACACGCTTCTACCGAAAGGATATTCAGGGATCATGCGATTCGTTGAACTTCAATTTTGCCGATTCACTTATCAGCATGTATAAGCTACCGGTTTTATGGGCCGATCAGAACCAGCTTACTGCCGATACCATCAAAATACTTACCGGCAAAAACTCCATAAAGCAGATTTACATGTACAGCACTGCTTTTATCGTTTCGAAGGATACCACCGAAACCTTTAACCAGATCAGGGGTAAAAACATGATCGGTCACTTTGTGGATAATGAACTTAACAGTATTGATGTAAAAGGCAATGCCGAAACGGTGTATTATGTGCGCGAGGATGACAAATCGCTTATTGGAGTGAACAAAGCGGCCGGCAGCAGTATGCGGCTTTATGTAAACGACAGTAAAATTGAACGAATAGTTTATTTTGATAAACCGTCAGGCAATATGTTTCCGGATAAAGAAGTTCCCGCCGAAGAACGTCTGCTTAAAGGCTTCAACTGGCGATTAACAAGCAGGCCAATGAATAAGGATGATATTTTCAGAAGTACTGATTTGAAGCCCCAATCCAATGAAGCTGAAGAATAACTCTTACTCGTCCTGAAATTTGTTTACAGTTTTTATGGTATAGTACCCCTCAGAGCAAACTCTTCAACCATTTCAAACTCTTCAAACTCAGCCTTCATACCCATTTCCACATATCCACTTCTCCACTTCTCCCCTTCTCCCATCACTCCTTCACCGGCTCCGAATACTCCATCCTCTTCTTCCCCGGCGGGAATATCGAAAAATTCACATACCGGTAAGGATTTATTTTCATATCCTCAATCAGAGCGTTTAGCTGGGAAGCTGATTTATTCAGATTATCATACAGCTTCTGGTCATTTAACAGCAAACCGATTGATCCTTCGCCTTTATTTATCTTTGTCGTTATTGCATCAACCTGGGCCAGCACACTATTAACATTAGTAATAGTTTTGGCAAGGTTCGATTTGGCGAGTGTATCGCTTATTGCCGAAAAATTCGAGAGAATTGTGGATATGTTTTTTTCATTCTCCCTGAAATTTCCAGTTATCTCTTCGATATTGAACATAATCCGTTCCAGCCGCTTCCGTTGTCCGTAAACCAAAGTATCGAGATTGTACGTCGTACTTTCGAGACTGGTCAATGTATTGCGGATACTTATGAATGAAGCATTAATGTTACTTCGTGTTTCCGAATTAAAAACAGATTGAAGTACGGTAACCATTGTATCGAGCGACGAAAGAAGGTTTTCAGCTTTCTCTTTGATTGGAGCTACCTGGGCATTTACTTCATCGCTCAAAGACATCTGAAATCCACTTATAAGTGTATCGCCATCCATTGCCGGATTGCGGGAGTCGCCCATAATTATTTCTACATTCTTGGTGCCTAAAAGATCGAGGCTGAAAATCCGCGCAACTGAATTTGATGGGATAGATACCGGATCGTAAACAGTAAGTTCCAAAAGTATCTTATTTGAGTTTTTATTCAGAAAACCAATATTAGTTACTTTACCAATATTAAATCCATTTATAGAAACAGGGGCAGCATCCTGTATTCCTGAGGTTGCATCGTAAACAGCAAAAAAGGTACGACTTTTATTAAAGACATCCTTGCCTTTTATAAAATTAACCCCTATAATAAATAGTGCTAAAGTAACTATACCGAAGGCACCTATCCTGATTTCACGACTTATTTTCATTGCTTTTGCCGAATTTTTTACAAATTTACTACTTTTTCCCGCTTAGCTTCTTTGCTTCTTCATTTGTTATGCGATCATTCCCCATAAATGCAACCACAAAAGCATCTTTATAGCCTTTTGCAATTAATGCCTTCCGTAATGCCAATGCGTCATCCATCGTATTAAAATCGCCGGAGGTATATTTATATGAGCCGCCATGGTAATACATCTTTACATCGTTTATGCCTTTAAAATTTTTTGAATCAACCGGTTTGTTATCAGGATACATTGCAAACTGCACACGGAATGATACTTTCGCCGGATCACTTTCTTTCGTAGCAATCGGATTAGGTTCAGGCTTCTTACTATTTTTAGCATTTGCAGTTTCTGAAACCTGCTTTGGTGTAATTATTGTATCAGTGCCGTTCTGATCAGCGACTTTGTTTTCAACAAAGTTTTTATACTCCTTCAAAGCCTTGAAAATTGCCTGTGCAATTTGATCCTGTCCCTTTTCGGACAAAAGAAATTTTTCATCTTTTGCGTTGCTGATGAAACCTGTTTCAATTAATACTCCGGGCATAGCGGTTTTGTATAATATCAGGAATCCTGCCTGTTTTACTCCGCGGTTGTTCATGCGCAGGTTATCGACCAGCTGATGCTGAACCTTTCCGGCAAAAGCAAGACTCTTATCGAGAAATGCATTTTGCATCATACTGAAAAAAATATTCCCTTCAGGTGAGTTTGGGTCGAATCCATCATATTGTTCAACATAATTTTCTTCAAGCAGGATAGCAGAGTTCTCCGCTTTTGCAACGGCAAGGTTAGCTTCACTTTTATGAAGGCCCATAACAAATGATTCAACTCCATATACTGAAGTGGAATGAGTGGAATTGCAGTGTACGGATATAAACAGGTCCGCTTTTTTTTCATTGGCAATTTTGGCCCTTCGGTACAGTTCCACAAATGTATCATCATCCCTGGTTAAAACGACTTTTACATCCTTCATGTTTTCGTGAATATAATCACGTAATTTCAGTACTATGGCCAGTGTAATATCCTTTTCGCGCGAATTTTTACCCAGGGCACCGGTATCGTGACCGCCATGACCGGCATCAAGTACAACTGTTCGCACTTTTTGAGCGGATGCAATATTTACTACAAAAAGCAGTAGGCAAAGAATAAGAAATCTCAGTAAAATACGTTTTTCGGTCATCACCTGATTTTGTTTAGCTTTGCACTATTGTTAGATTATTTAACAATATTTTGGAAGTTATTAATTCACAGTTGTTTAACTTTGCAAGTTCAGAAAATTGATCACTATAAGGTACTAATCAACTTTACGCGCAATCACAAAATTAACATGTTAACTACTTTTTCAGCATAATTGGTACCGAAGTTACAAACAAAGCACTGGTTAATAACCCTTTTCTTTCTGCTGTCAGTATTGTTTACTGCGCAGGCAGGCAGGTATTTTGCCGTTTGCAACACATTTTTACTTGTAAATGTATTTAATACCGATGCCCCCACCCATCGTTCCGTAGCTGTAACAGGTGCAATAATTGCAGCACAACCTGATACAATTACTATAAACGTACCTGATTCAGTCTTAGTATCAGCACCAGATACCGTGCTTCAGGAAAAGACAAATAAATTCATGCTTTCGGCAAAAATAGATTACGCATCCGCCGACTCACTCAGCATGGACATGAAAAAGAAAATGGCATGGATGTATGGCAATGCCAGCATCGAATACGAAGATATAAAACTGAAAGCGGCCATTATCAGCATCGATTTCGATAACAATACAATTCATGCTTATGCATCGCAGGACTCAACAGGAAAAACTTTCGGAACTCCTGAATTTACACAGGGAACGGTCAGCTTCAAATCAAAAGAGATCGCTTACAATTTTACTACCCGTAAGGGATTGATACAGAATGTAATAACCAAGGAAGGGGATGGGTACCTGCACGGTTCAGTGATAAAAAAAGTGAATGACAGCGTTACTAATGTCGGTAGGGGCGAATATACCACCTGCGACCTGGAGGATCACCCTCACTTTTCGCTAAAATATTCGAAAGCAAAGGTAATCACCGGCTCAATGATTGTTACCGGCCCTGCCTATTTGACAATTGAGGGTGTTCCATTGCCGCTGGCACTTCCTTTCGGGCTCTTTCCAAACAAAAAAGGCCGGAGTTCAGGGCTCATTATTCCAACTTATGGCGAAACGGCAAGCCAGGGTTTCTATTTGAGAGATGGAGGCTACTACTTCGGGCTTAACGACTATTTCGACCTTAAATTAACCGGGGATATTTATTCGCGTGGAAGTTGGGCCGTAAAGCCAAGTTTACAATATAAAAAACGCTATAAGTTTTCGGGCAACTTCAATATACAATATGCTGTTAATCACCTTGGATACGAAGGCACCCCCGATTACTCACTATCAAAAGACTTTGCTGTAAAATGGCAGCATAGCCAGGATCCCAAAGCCCGGCCCAATTCGGTTTTCTCGGCAAGTGTGAACGCCGGATCGCGAAATTCGAGCAAGTATAATCCTACTACTGTAAACGATTATCTTTCCAATACGTTCTCCTCAAGTATTTCATATTCCCGTACTTTTGGCACTTTTGCCAATCTTACCGCTGCAGCCAGGCATAGCCAGAACACCACTACCAAAACTGTGAATCTTACACTGCCTGATATCTCTTTCAGTATTACCAGGCTTTATCCTTTTAAAAAGAAAAAACAGACTGGCCCCCAGGCGTGGTACGAAAAAGTGAATGTCACTTACAGTACAAACCTGAGAAATGAATTAAATACGTTTGACTCGCTCGTTTTCAAAAGCGACGTAGCCGAAAGGTTTGTAAACGGTATGATACACAATATTCCCGTAAACCTCGGGAGCATTTCGCTGCTGAAGTTTATATCGTGGAGCAATAGTATGAATTATACCGAACGATGGTATACCAAAACTATTAACAAAACATGGGTTGGCGACACAATTATTAAAAACGGTGTGGTTCAGTACGGATATATTCATACCGATACCATTACCGGCTTTAAAACGGAAAGAGATTACAGTTTTAATTCTTCCCTAAGTACCAAGATATATGGGATGAAACAGTTCCGTAAAGGGCCGGTGAAGGCAATACGCCATATTTTAACACCTTCGGTTGGATTCAGCTATGTTCCTGACTTCGGAAGGGAGGAACTGGGATATTGGAAAACAGTTCAATCTGATTCCAAAGGAAAAATGCAGGAATACTCAATTTTCAATGTAGCTCCACTATTCGGATTGCCTCCAGGCCAAAAATCGGGCCGTATAAATTTTGGTCTTAACAACAATCTTGAAATGAAGATTCGTTCGCAAAAGGATACAATAACCGGAACAAAAAAAGTAATGCTTATTGACAATTTCTCAATCACAACATCTTACGATCTGGCGAAGGATTCGCTCAGGTGGGCACCTATTAACCTGTCAGCCAGGACAACCCTGTTTAAAAAGATTCAAATAAGTTATAATAGTTCCTATAGCCCTTACGGATTATATACACCACCATTTTACGGCTTTACACTTCTGGATTATTATAGAAACCCGTATTACTCATCCATTCCCGGGCCATTGATTGACCAGACGCAGTATTCGATGAACAATAAATTGCTCCAGTTTATAAATGCAGGCTGGAACCTGAGTGTAGGCTACGATCTCACACCTAAAAAAGACAAAAGCAAGAAAGCTAAAACTTCTTCTGCAACAGAAGAGGAACTGGAAGATGTAAGAAATAATCCGGAATTATACATTGACTGGGATAACCCCTGGTCACTCCGTTTCGATTATAACTTCAGGTATACCAGTGTACCAGTATTGTCAACAGGCGAATTAAAGCGTGATATTATTCAAACCCTGCGCGTTGCAGGAGATGTAAATATTACCGAAAAATGGAAATTCTCGGCACAAACCGGTTACGACTTCGAAAATAAAGACTTTGCGTATACCCAAATCACCATGTATCGCAACCTGCATTGCTGGGAAATGCGTTTCAACTGGATCCCTTACGGAACACAAAAGAGTTGGAATTTTGAGATCAGAGCCAAATCTTCACTGCTCCAGGATCTTAAGCTTACAAAAAAGAAAGATTTCAGGGATAATCTGTAAAAAAGTCACTATATATAAAACTGATATTGCCTTCGAAGAAAAGCCGGCCTATGGTTAAGTTTGAGGCCAAGGTTGAGTGGGAAAAACCCGGATTGATTTTCCCCATTAAGGGAAACATATCAATAAAAAATTAAAACTACAAACCTCATTCCCCGTGTGGGGATAAACGTAATTCAATAAATATTAATGTCTGCGGACAATCCCATGTTCCACTTTTCGATAACCTATTGCTATTGATTCCTCATGGCAAAACAAAAGGTCATTAAATTTTTATTTTTCATCAACCCCTGCGTTACATATGATGAAATAGCATTAAAAGCAATAAGACTTTTGCAGCCTGAAAAAATCAGCTTTCGCCCAAAGGTAACGTGAATGAAAAGACTGAACCCTTGTCCAATTCGCTGAAAATTGCCAATTTGCCACCTTGCTTTTCTACCATCTCCTTTACCAGTATAAGTCCAAGTCCGGCACCTTGTTCATTAGCGGTTCCTGCCAGGGTAAAATGGCCACCAATTTTGAAAAGTTTTTCCACTGTGTCGGCCGACATACCAACTCCCGTGTCGGAAACACTGATTTCGAGGTATTTGTGATCACATAAAATTCCTTTTTCAGTATTATCCTCACACATACTGATAATATTAGCATCAAAAGTAACCACACTTCCCCTATAAGAAAACTTAATGGCATTCGTGGCTAGATTCAGCAAAATAGAATGCACCATTTGCTGATCGGCAAAAACTATGTAATCCATATTTATTGCATTTTTAATATGAATATTTTTGCTGTGAGCATTCGATGCCAATAAATTTGATATAGCAGCAACCTCGCCGTAAATATTAAAATCCAAAGGTTTAAATTGAAGTTTTCCTGTCTGAAGTCTCGACCAGCTTAACAGGTTTTCGAGCAAAGTGAAAGTACTGTACGACGAATCATGAACCCGCTGAACGTACTCCCTGATTTCTGATTTTGTCAGGTTTTCGAGTTCATCGAGTATCAGATCGGTGAATCCTAACATTCCCTGGAATGGACTCCGGAGATCGTGTGCAACAATACTGAAAAACTTATCTTTATTATAGTTAAGTTCCTTTAATTCCTCATTATATTCCTTAAGTTTTGCCTCCGATTCCTTTTGAGTAGAAATATCACGGGCAATATGCAAACTTCCTAATAGTTTGCCTTCTGAACCGAAAACAGGAGTTGTCGTAATATTAAGATAACAGTTTATTTTCGGCTCGAAAAGTTCTATTGAGTGAGTTTTGTGATCCTTTATCATGCTCAGATGCGGGCATTTCTCTGCAGCACAACCATTTTGATGCATCAAATTAAAACACCTGTGACCAACCGGGTTCTGATCGCCCAATTTAAACTTTTGAAGCATTGCCTTATTAGCCTTAACAATTATGTTGTTAAGATCAATCAATGCAACCATATCAGGCAATGAATTGAAAATAAGTTCCCAAACGCTGCTATCAGGGTTAGCCAGAGCGGAAGAGAAATCAATATCTTCACTTCTCCTGTTTGCAGGTACATTACCTTCTGACAGATCAAACATAATTAATTATTAGACGCTTTAAGAACAAAACTTACTAACATGTTGGCATTCGTTAGTCATTCGTAAATTGCAAATGGGAAACAGGCTTACTAATTTACAATTTTGGATTTTACCAGGTACTATTGGGCGGACTTATATTTCTTATTCGTAAACCATCCTGATTATTCGTAAATCGTCATTCGTAAATCTTAAATTTCTATTTTCCATCAGGGCTTTTTCCTCAAAAGGAAAATTTAAGTACGTAACAGTTTAAATATTAAAACATTTCCACTCTGCAAAGATCGAAAAAGAAGTAGAATTAATCAAACAATAAACTATCAAAAGTATGATATGTTCAATAGGATATGAAATAAAATAAAATTTATTTTGGACATATTTTGTATTCCTGAGATTTCTTTTAAAAGGTCGGAAGACCGAAGTCGGAAGTCGGAAGAAAGTGCAACATGGGATTTGATCCAAGTTAGTGTCACTAAGAAAACTCATCATTTACGTAAAAATGCTCATTTTCTTTAACTTTAAGTCTGGCAGGCAAAACTCAATCTTATGTGCGCGAGGACTTTCCCTTACGGTTGCTGAGCGATGGTTGGTGAGCGAAACCGAAACCAAGTCGAAGCAAAGGGGAGCGAGTGGGCAGAACTCATTTTTAACTCATTTTCTTACTGACATTATTTAGCTATAAAAATTGATGGTACATTTTTGGTTCTGCCACGAATTGAATGGGAGGTTTTTAAAAGGTCGGAATACGGAAGAAAGTGCTACCTGGGATTTGATCCTAATTAATGCGAAATTTCCAAAAAAAGGCACGGTCAACAAAGCCTTACTTTCATGAATAAATGAAGTTTTTAGGGTATCTTCTGTCTTCCGTCTTCCGTCTTATGACTTCTGACAAAATAAATATACCCACTAAATTAACAGTAGAACCGAATATTTAAAGGAAATTCTAATTTATTTAAGCTGAAGCAGTTTCGAAGTATAAAAGCATAATCCGGCATGCAGCCGCAAGCATTTTGTCTTATCCGGAACTCTATTGTCACAAATGACCTGCAAGCAGTTTACACGTACCTAAATCTACTTACTTAGCGGTATTGTAAAAATGAAAGTTGCGCCCTGCCCTGCTATACTTTCGGCCCAGATACGTCCCCCGTTTTTTTGGACCATTTCGTGACAAAGAACTAAACCCAGGCCTGTTCCTGGTTCGTTGGCTGTACCCGCTTGCGAATACTGCCCGTTGAGTTTGAATAACTTAGGCAATATTTCTTCAGGTATTCCGATTCCGTTGTCCGATATACTTACCTCTAACCATTGACGGTCTCCAGGTGCAGTTGAAATTTTTGATTTCGCATTGCTCTTGGGTACACGGCCCCGCAAAACTACTTTCCCGTTTGAATTTGAGAATTTGATGGAATTAGTAATAAGGTTTTGAAGCACTGAATGTATCATATTCCGGTCAGCTTCAACCATTAATTCCGGGTCTACTTCATTAACAAGCTTAATTTCTTTCCGGGTAGCGTTATTGTCGAGTACTGAAATAACCGAATTGATTTCGTCGTGTAAGTTGAACACGGAAGGTGTAAATGGCATTTTCCCACTTTGAATCCTCGACCACTCAAGCAGGTTCTCAAGCAATGCATAGGTATGGTATGATGCATTACGGACATTCGATAAGTATTCCTTAATCTGGGCATTGCTTAGTTCGTCCAGGTCTTCATACAGTAAATCGATGAAGCCCAGTAATCCCTGAAAAGGATTCTTCAGATCGTGAGCCAATATGCTGAAAAATTTGTCCTTTCCGGTATTCGACTCCAGGAGTTCCTTATTGTAACGAAGTAGTTCCTGTTCTACTTTTTTCGCTTCGGATAAATCGCGGCCTATAGCAATAACAGCATCGCGATCGTAATAACTACTTTTGTTAAAAATAACTTCATTCTGAAAAATCTCCCCATTTTTACGCCGGCCCCACCACTCAAATTTCTGTGACTCACCCTGTAAAGCCTTATCAAACATCTTAGTAATCAACGATTCATCATTTTTCCCTTCTGCTGACAGGATTACCGGTTTTTGCCCGATCAATTCTTCACGCTCGTAGCCGTAACACCTCGAAGTCCCTCTGTTTACTTCCATAATAATACCATCAACCGAAAGTACGTAAACCTGGTCAGTAAAACAATCAATCAGTTGGCGGAAAGATAATTCAGGTGCAGACGCAGACTTGCTTTTCTCAAAGCCTTCGTTTTCAATTAAAGCCGAAATTGTCTGAATATACTGCTTGTCAATATCAGAAAGTGAATAGTTAAAGGTAAATACCACGGTCAGTATACCATCAACAACATTGTTTTTTTCTATTATAAGGCCTAATATAGCTTTTACATCAAAGGCTTCCTGATAAACAGGTTCCGAATCAAGGAATGCTGTTAATAAAGGTTTCCTGATAAGTGTGAACTTTTCATTTTGAACTGACAGGTATTCTGATATTTGCTTACTGCATAAGTGAGGAGGAATTCCTGTATTAAAGGGAGATTCCCATTTGGTGACGAGATTCATCTGGTTATTAACCATGCGGTAATATGAACATACCGTTGCTCCAAGGGTTTCCCCGATTTGGGACAAAAGTTTCTTTGTTTTTTCAACAGGTTCTTCGGAATAGTTGTTAACAGTTTCGAATAATCGCGCCAGCCTGAGATCTTTCCGCTGTAACAATGCACTGCCTGCATTGGGAACAGGAGTTTCACGAAAAGTTACAAGAACATATTTCTGAGTCGTGTCTTTGCTTATAATGGAAGAAAAAGTAATCTTGGCACGGGTGGTTTCCTTTATGCCCTTTTTTACCTGAAATTCACCCGATTTCCGACTATTGGGTTCATTTATAACACTTGACAATAATAAATATGCTTCATCAATATAATCGTAAACAATATAGGATTGAAAATTACTGCCGATAACTTTTTTTTTGTCACTCAGGCTAAAAAAGTCAAGCACCATATCTGAACAAACTAATATCCGTCCGGTTTGATCGCAAACAAAAGCTGCATCAGACAGAACACCCACCAATTGGTGAACAGAAATCTCCGACGCTGTTGCTAAATTCCTGGTAATATAAAGTTCGTTCATTTATTGAGCTATATGTAGTTTCCAAGTGATTCCCTTTTTTCAGGATAGAGTCGAAATCCAATAATCAACAACCCTGCCAAGGATCGCGGGTTTTTTCTTTCAGAGCCTATGTAATTGAATTTGTGCAACATAAATTCAATATAAATGATTTATCACTATTAAACTGTCACGTATTTAAGTTTTGATATATTTGTCATTTTGGGACACATGGCCCAAAAAAACATGGTCACTTTTTTCGAAATCAAAATTCATACAGCCTGACTATGAAAGTGAAATAATCACACTAACAGACATTGCAGTATACGGAGATAAACACCAGTTTTTCGTCCATGCGTTGCGATTACATGGTTCGAAAAACTAATAGTTATAACCACTAACCATCATAATTTCCAATTGTGTTTTACTCCAATTTGAAACTACGACAGCCGACATATGCGAACTGACCAAAAAAGCTTACCGGGCTCAGGAATTGCAGCTCCATCCGGAATAAGCCTGTTTTTGCAGATGCAACAGGTGCTTCCCACTTAAAATATTATCAACCTGTAAATATAAAATTTATTTTAATTCGCAATTTAGGTGTTGAAAAAAAAATAATCTGCTTTTATGTATTTCCCTTTGCAAATATTATTCAAAGCGAAACTATACAAATATAATAATGAATAGGCGTAAAGTTGTAAAAATGTTAATTATATATATTACTCATAATCAGTATTTTGTGAAATATATTTTCTTGATATACGACAAATCAATTGAAAGATTAAATTACTTATTACAAGAAATAAAAATGCACAGAATAAATTTGAAGATAAATTCATAACTCAGGAGCTACTTTTCCCGGGACTATAGGCAGGAATTAAGAATGAAAAAACCGAACCTTTTCCAGGCTCACTTGTTGCGCTGATGCTTCCGCCATGTCTATCAACCATTTCGCGCGCTAAAACCAGACCTAATCCTGTACCTTCTTCTTTTTCGGTACCAGGACTGGAAATTGGTTTACCTGAAGTAAATAAATTTGTGCAAACATCAGCCTCCATTCCAATTCCTGTATCAGCAACTGAAATTCTTATAAAATCCTTTTCAGAACCGGATTCCGAAACATCCGATACGGCCGAAATACTAATCTGTCCACCTAAAGGAGTAAATTTTATTGCATTCATTACCAGGTTATTGAGAATAGTATTTAGCATATTTTTGTCAGCAAACAGCAAAACATTTATATCAATCCGGTTGTTGATTTCTATTTTTTTACGGTAAGCCAGGCTAAAAAGGACATTAACCACTTCATCAACAATATTTGTCAAAACAACTTTAACCGGATCGAAAGGCATGCGTCCGGTTTCGAGCCGCGACCAGGCAAGCAGGTTTTCAAGCAGGTTGAGCGAATTTTTTGCTGAATTCCGTATAATTTTCAATGAATCCCGGATTTCATCTTTCGAAAGAGTGTCGAGATCTTCGAGTAATAGTTCCGAAAAACCGATCATACTGCTGTATGGATTTCGCAGATCGTGCGCTATTATACTGAAAAATTTATCTTTGGTTTTATTAAGTTCAACAAGGTTGGTATTATACTTTTCAAGTTTCAGTTGGGCTTCCCTGCGTTTGGTTACATCACTGAATACACATTGCACTCCTGTAATCTTGCCATCCGATTTGATCAAACTAGCTTTTACCTCGTTTATAACAGGCAACCCATCAATATCTAAAACATTGACTTCAAATGAATTATCAAGATCTCCTGACAATATTTTATCTCTTAATGCAAAAGCCAGTTCCTTATTTTCTTCACTTATATAATCATGCACATTAAGAGTCGTGATTTTTTCGAGTTGTATGTTCAAATGGTTGAGCAAAGTCCGGTTAGCATTGGTGATGTTCCCTTCGAGATCCATGGTGATAATAAAATCGTTGGCATTATCGAAGAGTTCGCGATAATTCATTTCACTGGCACGCAGTTCATATTCTATCTTTTTGTAGTCTGAGATATCGTGAATGGTTCCAACAATAAATTTTTTGCCCGAGGGCTTTTCGACATACAATTGTTTGTGCGTCACTACGGTATGCAGTGCACCATCCGACCAGGTAATCTGTTCTTCACTAATGCTGCTTCCTTCCTTAAATACCAGTTCATCAAATTTCCAGAAAACATCGGCTTGTTCTTTCGGATAAAGGTCATAATCCGACTTCCCTAATAATAGGTCGCGTGAAGAGCCCATCATATCAATTGCTGCATCATTAAGGATCACCCATTTATGTTCCTCGTCCTTAACAAAAAATGGAGATTTAATTGCATTAATAACCAGGCGCAGGAAATCGGCCCGCTCACGGCTTTCGCTTTCAACCTTTTTTTGTTGCGAAAGATCGCTCACATAACCTAATACTGTTTCGACTTCCCCTTTGTGATTAAGAATAGGTAAAAAACTGTAAATCAGAAAAATATCCCTACCCGTACGTGCCGACTTTATAGGAATTTCGCCATTGATAATTTCTTTATTGTGAATGCAGGTTTTTAATTGCTCACTGATTCCTGCACGCTTCAACATTTCATGATCGAAAAAATTCAAATCCGGCATTGGAACATCAAGTGGCATACCCATGATCTTTTTCATGGCATCATTGGCCTCAAGCAGCTTTCCTTTTTTATTAATCAGTGAAACACCTGTAGGCAGATTCATAATAAGCCTGTAGTATTTTTGCTCGCTAATGTCAAGTGCATGCATGATTTTTTCCTGCGAGTCAGCATCCCACGACACATTAACAATATGCTTTTCGTTGCTTGCTTCATCGAAAATCAAATAACTGGAAGTCCCTACATTTATAATTGTACCGCTTTTGTGAACTACCCGATAGCGCGAATTCTGAAAATCAGAACCGCTCATGAGTTTCTCAATAGCATTCATCAATATAGGTAAATCGTCAGGATATACAGTATAAAAGGGAGATAACTCTTTCAATTCCTCAGGGGAATAACCAAACAGGGATTCGATAGAGGAGGAAACATAAATAATACGGCCATCCAAAGCATGAACTGATACTGATGCATTAACAAAGTTGGATAACACAGCGGGAGGAAGGATACTGCCAGGTTTATTATTGTCCGAATCAGTAGGTTGAGGATGATTTTCGAGCACATAGCCAATAATCCCTTTATCCTGATGATTGGAGGATTCAATACTGAAAAATACTGTTTCCATGTAGACATCTGGCGAAATTGTTTCAAAAAACAACTTACCGCGGAAAATACTGAGACCTTCGGTTCTGGCTTTCTGAACTGCCTCAACGAATTTATGGTTATGGCCTGACTTTGCCAAATCCAGGCCTATTAGCTTGCTTTTGCTGATATTGGTTAACCTGGCGAACTCATCATTACAATCGAGAATTTCTGCCTGATTATTTAAAAAAATGTAAGGTTTTCCTGAACATAAAACCCTCATTGGCTGATTTGCATCAGAACCCAGCCTCGAATTTTCAATAACTTCAGTCATAACTATCAGCTTATTAAATAGATGATAAAATTGTATTTATAAAAAATTGCACTTTTTGTATCAGTTGATCATTAAACCAAACAAGTAAATTATGTCAAAAGTTATGATCCGGATTATAATCGAAAACAGAATATAAAAACTGGCCGTAAAGTTACAAATAATTTAAGAAATTCCTCCAATAAAAACCGCAAATAGTAACAGAACCTGAAAAATTCCTACTTTTGGGCTCATCTAATAAATCAGGGAATTATGAAAACTGTCATCTATACTGACAAAGCGCCTAAAGCAATAGGGCCATACAGTCAGGCAATCGAAATAAACGGAATGCTATTTATTTCCGGACAAATACCTATCGATCCGGCTACTTCAAAAATTATTGATGGCGGAATCAAAGAACAGACCGAACAGGTAATGAAAAATATCAGTGCCATACTTTCCGAAGCTGGTTATACTTTTGATGATGTGGTTAAATCGACCTGCCTGCTGAGCGATATAGACAATTTTGTTGCAATGAACGAAGTGTATGGCAAATATTATCCGGAAAAAAGTCCGGCACGTGCCGCTTACTCCGTTGTAAGGCTGCCGCTTGGAGCATTGATTGAAATTGAAACGATTGCCGCCAGGTAATTGAATGAATAAATAGTATTATTTATACGAAGCAAGGGAATTGTAACTTATTAGTTGCCAGGCGAACTCTTTCAAAGTTTTAAACGCTGGAAGAGTTTAACGCCCCAATAGACAAAACATGAATTCAACCCTTGATTCGCCTTATTTAGTAAAACGTAGATTTTGGAAGTTCCTGAGTCGCAACTTTGTTATACAAAACAACATGAAGAACAAGATTTTAATTTTATGCATTTTCCTGTCGTTTTCAACTAAAATGTTGAATGCAGGCGAAGGAATGTGGCTGCCGATGCTGCTTTCGCAACTTAACGAGAAAGAAATGCGTGATATGGGTATGCGGATAACGGCTGAGGATATCTATTCTGTTAACCATTCAAGTCTAAAAGATGCTATTGTACTTTTCGGAGGGGGATGTACGGGCGAACTGGTTTCAGACAAGGGATTGCTACTTACAAATCATCATTGCGGTTATGGAAATATACAGCGTCATAGCTCACTCGAAAACGATTATCTTACCAATGGTTTCTGGGCACAACGATTTGAGGAAGAACTGCCAAATCCCGGTTTGAGTGTAACATTCCTTGTCCGGATGGAGGATGTTTCAGTGCAATCACTTAAAGGTGTAACTGAGCTAATGACACAAAAAAAGCGCGACTCTATTATTCAGTTTAATATAAATGTCCTTGTAAAAGAGGCTGTTAAGGGGACACATTACAATGCGCAGGTAAAACCTTTTTATGCCGGCAACCAATATTATTTATTTGTAACCGAAATATTCACTGATGTAAGGCTTGTGGGTGCCCCGCCATCAAATATTGGTAAATTCGGCGGTGATACCGATAACTGGATGTGGCCACGCCATACTGGCGATTTTTCGATGTTCCGTATTTATGCGGATAAAGACAATAAGCCAGCCGCTTATTCAAAAGACAATGTTCCCTACCGACCGGCTAAGCATCTTACCATCTCGCTGAAAGGCATCAAAGAAGGAGATTTCACTTTTGTTTATGGATTCCCCGGAACTACCCAGCAATACCTTCCCTCTTATGCCATTGATATGACTGCGTTTCAGGATAATCCTATTGCAATCGGATTACGCGGGCAAAGGCTTGATATTATTGATAATGCCATGGAAAAAGACAGGCTTACGCGCTTACAATATTCAGCGAAAGCTGCCGGGATCGCAAATTATTGGAAGAAAATGATTGGTGAAAGCCGCGGAATAAAACGCCTCGATGGTATTGAAAAGAAAAAGGCATTTGAACGATCCTTCCAACAATGGGCTGAATCAGGAAAGGAAACCCGGGCTCAATACGGACAACTGATGCCTGCCTTTGGTAAAGCATACAGTTCATTTGTCCCGGTTAACAACGCATACACATACTTAACAGAAGGCTTGCTGGGTATTGAACTCGTTCGTTTCGCCTGGGGTTATAATAACCTGGTAAAACAATGCAGGGATAAATCGAAAACCGATGCTGAAATCCTGAAACTTATCGAACAGGTAAAAACATCAGCTTCCGCCTTTCATAAAAACTATAATAAGAATATTGACGCTCAACTTTTCGAAGCTCTGATGGGAACATACATAAAATCGTGCGAAACCAATTTGCAGGCAACTGTGGTCAGCAAAACCGCTTTGAAATACAAAGGCAATATTAATACATGGGCAACCGATTTATATAAAAAAACCATATTCGCCGATTCAGTAAAGCTCAAGGATTTCCTCACCGGATTTAAACGGGCAGAAGTGAAGAAAATTGAGATAGACCCTGCATATATTTTAGCATCAGGTATATACGCATATCTTCAAAATACGCTGACGCCGGAGTTAATCGCTTTCAATGTTACAAACGACAGCCTGCAACGTTTGTATATGGCTGCGCAGATGGATATGCAGCCCGAAAAAGTTTTCTATCCCGATGCAAATTCAACATTACGCATCGCCTATGGAAATGTAAAAGGATATTCACCTGCCGATGCTGTAAATTATAATTGGTTCACAACGCTTGATGGAATCATGCAGAAAGAAAACCCTGATATTTACGATTATGTTGTAGAGCCAAAGCTGAAGGAGTTATACAAACTCAGCGATTACGGACGATATGCCGATGCCGATCAAAGCATGCACGTTGCTTTTATAGCTTCAAACCACACTACTGGTGGTAACAGCGGAAGTCCGGTATTAAACGCTGACGGACAACTGATTGGAATTAACTTCGACCGCTGCTGGGAAGGTACCATGAGCGACCTGATGTACGACCCGGATCAGTGCAGGAATATTTCGCTGGATATTCGTTACTGCCTATTTATTATTGATAAAATGGCAGGCGCTGAAAGGTTGATTGAAGAAATGACGATAATTCAATAATCAATAAAACATGTCAATAAAAACACTGGGCAGATCAGGATAGCTGAATTTATACCCTTCTTCGAGCAGATGCTTCGGGAACACAAATTGTCCACCGGCAATCGCAATGGCTCCTTCACCAAATGCAAGTTTTAATGCTAAAGCCGGCACATTAAAAAAAGCTTTCTTTTTCAACGCTTTAGCTAATTCATTTGTAAAATTTCTGTTATCAATAACATGTGGAGACGAAAAATTAAATTCCCCTGATAAATTCTTATTTTCGATGATGAACTGTATGGCGTGAAATACATCGTAAATATGTATCCAGGGAAAACCTTGCCTGCCAGAAGCAATAGTACCTCCAAATCCCAGATTAAAAAGAGGAAGCATCCGTTTTAATGCTCCACCATCCTTACTCAAAACAATTCCCAGCCTGATTATAGCTACCCTTGTATTTGGTACTGCCTTTTTTGCTTCCAATTCCCAGGCAATACATATTTTTCCCAGGAAATCATCGGTTAACTTGTATTTAGTTTCTGTATTTTCACCCTCCGGCGAATAAATTCCAACAGCTGATGCGGAAATCAATAATTGAGGTTTTTTCTCAAGCAAACTTATTGCTTCAACAATTTTTCGCGTAGTAATAATGCGGCTGTTAAACAAAGTCCTTTTGTATTTTTCAGTCCAGCGGGCTGCAATCGGTGCACCCGCCAAATTAATTACTACATCCACATCCGAAAGGAATGTTGCAACATCTTCGGCCGGTGTTTCAGCGTGGATCCTGAGAATATTCCGCACTTCGTTCCCTTTGGCAAGGAAATAAGAAGTGAGTTTTTTGCCAATAAACCCGTTGGCACCAGAGATCGCGATAATCATTTTGATAAATTTTAAGAATATGAGAAGAGGATGGATAGTTAAATGTTTTACAAGAAACCATGTACCAGATAAACAATTAAATTACAAATTAGTTGATTTTAAAGTACAAAATTAAATTATTATTTTTCGAATTCATTTGTTATTCAAATAACAAATGAATGCTTATGAATTCAAATATTTATACCTTTGCCCACAATTAACGTATCCGGACATATCCGGCTAATATGCTGACCAACTTATACTTAACTATGGATCAGAACAATAATAAACTTTTCGGCACATTTGCACCGGTAAGCACTTCCGAATGGGAAGCACGCATCATTGAAGATCTGAAAGGTGCTGATTACCAGAAAAAACTCATCTGGAAAACAGCCGAAGGCTTCGAAGCGAAGCCATATTACCGGGATGAAGATATACAGAGCTTAGGCTTCATAAATTCCGCTCCGGGCGAATATCCGTTCGTTCGCGGTAATAATACTGGATCAAACGATTGGCAGATCCGCCAGGATATTGAAACCGATGATCTTGAGCAAGCAAACCGCCTTGCTATTGATGCTATACATCGAGGTGCAACCGGCGTAGGAATGGTAGCTGAAGACCTTGCTACGGAAAAAGATGTAGAAGAATTGCTGAAAGGTATCTCACCAGCGGAAGTGGCCATACATTTCGGCGCTGCAGAATCGTATCCTGCGCTGATAAAGGTTATAGCGGCATATGTGAAATCGCAAAAACTACCGGCAGAAAAGCTGAATGGATCCTTTGATTTCGACCCGATAAGTTACTTGCTGCTCAATGGCGAATTCTGGAAATCGGAGAAAAGTGATCTCTCCGAAGTTGCTACCATGATAAAACTGAGTAAAGAGTTATTGCCTTCGATGAAAGTGATCAATGTAAATGGTCACTATTTTAACAGTGCCGGAGCAACCATGGTTCAGGAACTTGGTTTTGCACTTGCTTCAGGTGCTGAGTATCTCGCTCTTACCACCAATGCCGCAATCACAGTGGATGATGCAGCTCAAAGGATGATGTTTTCTTTCGGAGTGGGTTCAAATTATTTCATGGAAATTGCAAGACTCAGGGCGGCACGACTGCTTTGGGCAAAAATAGTGGAGCAATACAAGCCGCAGAATGAAGCATCCATGCAGATGTGGATTCACTGCAATACATCGGCATGGAATAAAACCTTGTTTGATCCTTATGTGAACCTGCTGCGTACCACCACCGAAGCCATGTCGGCAATTATAGGAGGAACGCAATCGCTGAGCATTCTTCCTTTTGACACATTTTATAAAGATCCTGATGAATTTTCGAACCGTCTGGCACGCAACCAGCAGATTATTCTTAAAGAAGAAGTGTATCTCGATAAAGTAGTTGATCCGGCAGCAGGCTCATATTATATTGAAAACCTAACCCAACTTATCGCCGAGGCTGCATGGAAAGTCTTCATACAAGTGGAGGAAAAAGGTGGAATGATTGAAGCTGTAAAAGCAGGATTCGTACAGGAACTGGTCGAAAAATCAGCCGGACAGAGGCTGGATGATATCGCCAACCGTCGTATTATTCAGCTTGGAACCAACCAACACCCGAATCCGGCTGAACAGATGCTCGAAAAGATACATTTCGCCGAAGAGGACGAGATGATGGAAGAAGAATTGTATGCTGATGAAGAAACAGAAGTTGAGGAAGAGGACGATGACGATGCTCCGACTACGTATAAAAAGCTTGTTCTTTTTGGTGGCTCCGACGCATTCGACCAGCTCAGACTAGCAACTGAGCAGCATGTTGCAGAAGGAAACAAGAAGCCTGCAGTCTTCCTCTTAAACATCGGAAACCTGGCAATGCGTAAGGCACGCGCCATGTTTACCACCAACTTCTTTGGATGTGCCGGTTACGAAATCCTTGACAATATGGGATTTGGCACTGTTGATGAGGGAGTGAAAGCTGCACTGGAATCGAAGGCCGAAGTGGTTGTAATCTGTAGTTCCGATGAGGAATATGCAACGCTGGCTCCTGAAATTTGTCAAAAACTGAAAGCTGCCAAAAAGGATATCATCCTGGTTGTTGCCGGTTACCCGAAAGAAATTCTCGATATGCTGAAACAAGCCGGTGTAGAAGAGTTTATCCATGTGCGCAGCAACCTGCTCGAAACTTTGGAATCATTCCAGGAAAAACTTGGAATTTTCTAAATTCAACTTTTTTTGATCTAACTAAATAAGAATTCACAAAATCCCTCATCATACGATGCGACCCGATTTTAAAAATATTGATATAAAAGGAAGCCTGTCAAAACCGGCTTCTCATCCGCTTTCAGCGCAAACTGAATGGATGACCAACGAACAGATTGCAGTAAAACCTGTTTACACACGTGCCGACCTCGCCGGTATGGAACACCTGAACTATGCAGCCGGTGTGCCACCTTTCCTTCGCGGTCCATACAGCACCATGTATGTGATGAAACCCTGGACCATCCGCCAGTACGCAGGTTTTTCGACTGCCGAAGAATCGAATGCTTTTTACCGCCGTAACCTTTCCGCCGGGCAAATGGGACTTTCAGTAGCTTTCGACCTGGCTACTCACCGCGGCTACGACAGCGATCACGAAAGGGTGGTTGGCGATGTTGGTAAAGCAGGCGTTGCCATCGACTCCATCCTGGATATGAAGATCCTTTTCGATCAGATACCTTTGGATAAAATGTCGGTATCGATGACCATGAACGGGGCTGTGCTTCCGGTGCTTGCATTTTATATTGTCGCAGCCGAAGAGCAAGGCGTTCCTATGGAAAAACTCAGCGGAACCATACAAAATGATATTCTTAAAGAATTCATGGTGCGCAATACGTATATTTATCCTCCTGCTCCGAGTATGCAGATCATTGCTGATATTTTTGAGTTTACTTCGAAAAACATGAAGAAGTTTAATTCAATCAGCATCAGCGGTTACCATATTCAGGAAGCCGGTGCTACTGCAGATATCGAATTGGCCTACACCCTTGCAGATGGCCTGGAGTATCTGCGTAAAGGAATTGCGGCAGGTATACCGATTGATTCTTTTGCTCCCAGGCTTTCATTCTTCTGGGGAGTAGGGATGAACCATTTTATGGAAATTGCCAAGATGCGCGCCGGACGTATGCTCTGGGCAAAAATTGTTCAGCAGTTTAATCCAAAAGATCCAAAATCACTGGCTTTGCGCACACACTCGCAAACTTCAGGCTGGAGCTTAACAGAACAGGATCCATACAATAATGTTACCCGCACCTGCGTGGAAGCACTTGCTGCTGCGCTTGGACATACTCAATCGTTGCATACCAATGCGCTTGATGAGGCTATCGCATTGCCAACTGATTTCTCGGCACGTATTGCCCGAAATACTCAGATCTACCTTCAGGAGGAAACCAATATCTGCAAAGCTGTTGATCCATGGGCTGGCTCATATTATGTAGAAACCCTCACCAATGACCTGGCGCACAATGCATGGAAACTGATACAGGAAGTTGAAGAACTCGGTGGCATGTCGAAAGCCATTGAAACCGGAATTCCTAAAATGCGTATTGAAGAAGCGTCGGCCCGCAAACAGGCTAAAATTGATGCAGGAAGAGATACAATCGTTGGTATCAATAAATACCGTCTTGCGAAAGAAGATCCTATTGATATCCTTGAAGTTGATAATACAGCAGTAAGAATTTCCCAAATAAAACGACTTGAGAAACTGCGCGCAGAACGCAATAACGAAGAAGTTCAACTGGCATTGGATGCACTTACCCGTTGTGCTGAAACGAAAGAAGGAAACTTATTGGCACTCGCCATTGATGCAGCCCGCAAACGTGCTTCGTTAGGTGAAATTTCAAGTGCACTGGAAAAAGTTTATGGAAGGTACAAAGCCGTGATCAGATCAATATCAGGAGTTTACTCCTCCGAAAGCCAGGGCGATGAGCAATATATGAAAGCCTGCAAGATGGCCGACGAATTTGCTGCTCTCGATGGCCGTCGCCCACGTATTATGATTGCTAAAATGGGCCAGGACGGACACGACCGTGGTGCCAAGGTTGTAGCAACAGGTTATGCCGATATAGGCTTTGATGTAGATATGGGACCCTTGTTCCAGACTCCTGCTGAGGCTGCAAAGCAAGCTGTAGAGAATGATGTACATGTTCTCGGAGTGTCGAGCCTTGCTGCCGGTCACAAAACACTTGTTCCTCAGGTTATTGAAGAATTGAAAAAACTGGGTCGCGAAGATATAATGGTTATCGTTGGCGGAGTAATTCCTTCGCAAGATTACGATTACCTGTATAAAGCCGGCGCTGTGGCTATTTTTGGTCCGGGTACCAAGATCCCGGCAGCGGCAATTCAAATGCTTGAGATTTTGATCAGCAGCAGGAAGTAAGCAGTAAAACTTAAACCCACATCTTAAGAACCACTTTTCTTTTTTAAGGAAAGTGGTTTTTGTTTTGAAACATTGCAGATAATATAAAGATTGACAGGTTTTTACGTAGTAAGAAATCCGTATAAACTTATACCCGGGTTTTAACACCAAAAGCCCGAAAATTTTATAAAAATATTTTTTGTGCACCTTATTGAGGTTTCATACATTTGAATCCGGTATTCATCCTCTTAACAATTATTATAATTGATTCCATATGCATTCAACCTGCCGTTTCTCCAGCATACTTCTGATAACTCTCCTGCTGATTGTACCCTTTCGGGTTTATTCACAAAATTCCGGTAACGATACCTGTAGCCGGTTAAAATTCCATTCCGGCATTGAACAGGAAGGATTTAACCTCTTGTGTTCAGGGCAGAAACCTGATTACCTGACCATGGCAATTGCAGTAAACCCAAAATCGGGTAACACTGAACTTACCATAACCAGGCAGGTAATTGAAACTGAAGCTGGTTTGCTGAAGACTAAAATTGCCGGTATTAAGAAACCGGCTGCAAAGCTGAAATATATTTTTGACCATGTTCAAACAACATTCTTAAAACACTATGACCTGGATGCCGATTTTTCGGATATGTTCGTTAGCGGAAAACATAACTGCCTTACTGCCACCATTTTTTATGCATTACTTTTCGATGAACTTTCGATAAAGCACACTATTAAATTTATGCCCGGCCATGTGTATCCTATTGCTTATGCCAATGATGTACCCTATATTTTTGAAACTACTGACCCTGAACACGGATTTCCAGAGTTGAATGGCATCGTGCAGAAAAATGCTATACAAAGCATGAGGCTGATGCAGTTTATCACAGCTGATAATGGTGGAGCCAAATCAACCGGCGACCTTTTCGACAGGTATTATATAAAACTGAACAATACCGAAATGAAAGGACTGGTTGCATACCAGTATACTAATGCAGCATTTGCATCTATGTTGAAACAGGACTATCCGACTGCTTACGATTTAATAACCAAGGGAATCATACTTGCGCCCATGGACGAGATGTATATCCTACAGGAAGAATTACTGAAGCAATCCATCTTACAGGGAAACAAAATATCCTCAAAACGGGCTCAAATGCTTGTAACTTATTACAATACAACCAGGAACGAGAATAAAAAGAACCAGATAGCGGAAGAATTCAAGCACAGTGTTTACCTGATGCTTTTCAGTTCGTTCCCTTCACCCGACTCACTATTACCGGTTTACAATACACTTCACGATGGAATCAGTGATGAGGATGTCCGCAAAGTTCTTGAAGACATTTATACAGAGAGCTACATTTCGTACCTTCAGTTAGAAGAAAAGGATGATGAAGCTTTTGAATTCATTTATAACAGTATGCCGGCGGTAATAAGTCGGGATTTATCAAAGGTCAGATGCTGAGGAATATTACCATTATAACCGGAACCGATGGTTATAACAGAAATAGTTTAACCAGGTATGATACACTTGCAGCATTATATCCTGCTCTGATGGAATTTGAATTATTCAGGAATAACCGTTGCCAGGTGTTACTTAGCAATGCAGGTGAAGCATTCCGGATGAAAAATCCTACGGAAGGTGAACGATTACTGGAGGTATTTAATGAAGGCGGTTATTACAACAAAAATACAATTTACTGCTGCAATCCGGCATTTGTTTATAGCCAGGCCGGTTCGTACTATTTTAAAACCGGAAATACTGCCAAAGCCAGGACAACTCTGAAAAAAGGTCTTACTTACGAATCCTGATAACTATGAAATAAAAGAAAAATTAAAAGAGTTGAAATAACTTTTTGGGTTCAACAGTTAATTTAGCGGATCAGTTTAATTGCCTGAAATCAGAATACGTGAGTCAGAAGTTCCCCTTCTGTTTATCCCCGGTTTCTTACTTCTGACTTCCGGCTCCCAGCTTTTATAAAACAATTCCATTAAATTCGCAGCAGACCATTTTTTTATCCATCAACAGCCAGGTTGTAAAACTTCTGCAACCGCATTGTATTTCCTAGAGGGGTTTTATACTCAGCTTGAAAAATCAGTTTTTTCATAACAAAACCACCCGTTGATACCGGCACCAACAGAACACCTGAACCGCCTGAAATTTTAAGCAATTCCCTCGATTTGGGATCTGATTCGGGCGAAGCATAGAATTTTGCATTCTTTCGGGGTAATGGAAGGCTGACATATACAGAATACTTCCCTTCCAGGGCGGTATGGTCCACTTCAGAAATTATCAGGCTTTTGTTGTCATCAATTGGTGTCCCGTCTTTTTTAAATTCTTTAAGCCCGGGCTGGACTTTATCTTTTTTATAAGGTACATAGGCTAAAACCTCACCACTTTCATAAAATTTAGTTTCAATGCTGTCTTTGGCTCCATTAACAAAATATGAAACAGAAAAAGGTTTCCCATTCTTAAAATAGTGGGTACACTTGCCATGACGGTGATCGTCCTTGTAAATAGCATCCATATATAACTTTCCATCAGAATAGTATTCCCTCACTCTTCCGTATGCCTTCCCATCCTTGTAGGTTACAATAAAATGTAACCTTCCGTTCTCGGTATAAACGAGCTTCTCTCCTGCTTTAAGCGTGTCGCTATCAGAATTGCCCCAGCCACCAGAATTGCCACTACAACCTGTGAACAAGAATATGAATATGATCAGAGTGCCTAAGAAAAAAATGATTTTCATATTTTATTTATTTGAAAAAGCTTACTGATTGTTGTTGTTACGCGAAGCATTTCACGTTAGTTACCTGTTGCAGAAACTCTGGCAGGATACCTCGCCAGGAATACAAATCCGTTCTGCTTATACAGGACTTTCATCGCTGGGATGATGTGCTTCCATTCGTTGTAATGCGGTTCTTTTAACACCAGATAGAACGGCCGATCAATATTCCCGGTGAGCAACCACATGGGACGAGCACAATCACCAGGCATTTTTTGCGAATAAAACAGCGGTGCATAACTAAAATAGCCGGAATTGAGTACATAACACTTTTCCGTAGATTTCGATTTATAAAAATCAATCACAGTACGCTGCGAATATTTTTCGATACGGTACGGAAAAATTATAATTATCGAAGCAATAAACAAGGTTGTAGAAACGAAAAGTACTTTCAAAGCTTTCTCAATTTTCTTCTTGTTTGCCAGTATCACTGAGTAAACAACCGCCGAGAGAAATACCAGGCCAAGCAGCCATTCAAAACCGGTCCATTTAACATCAGCCTGAAGGTTGGCCACCGCAAAATCGTCTTTGATCATGCCTGAGCTACTGATTTTTTCCTTAAACCGGTCAATCAAAGGCAATACAGAAACGAGTAGAGCAAACAAAGATGCCATTACAATCAGTAACACACTCAGCCATTTGTTCCAGCGCAAAGTTCCGGTAAGCATATCGCGAATGGCAAGCGCAGCAAGGAATGTAAGCGGGAAGTAACACAAAGAACTATAGTGAACAATTTTGGTTTTTACAACAGTAAAAAGGATGAGAACAACCCAGAAAAGTATAAGAATAACACTATGAAACTGCGCCTGTTCTTCCTGCTGAACTTTTACCCGGCTAAAGCGCATCAGAGCATATAACGAGGCAGGAAAAACGCCAATGAGTAACACAATAAAATGATAACTCCAATTACCGCCATGCCCTGCGTCGGGAATGGTGAAAAGCCGCACCTGGTAAAGTATAAACTTCATCACCATATCCGCATTCCCATTCAGTGCCTGCAAAAGGAACCACGACCCTCCAACAAGAATTGTAAACAAAAGGAAAACCGCAATATCACCGAACCGCCATTTAAAATCAGGTAAAAATGCAAAAATCCGGCTCTTGAAACCGAAAATTCGTAATAAATCATTGAGATAGACAAAGCCGGCAACCAAACCAATGATAAGCAAGGCTGTTGGCCCTTTGGTAAGAATGGCAAGCCCGGTAAAAACTCCCCATAAAGCTGAATTCATAAACCTCTTCCTGCCAGAGCCGGTTATTTCTGCTGTTCCCAGCCTGGTGAAAAACCATATTGCCAACACAATCAACAAGTTGAACCATGGATCAATTATTCCGGAACGGAAATAGAAATGAGGCAAAATACTGCCAATGTAAACAATCACCCACCACAATCCGAAACGGGTATCGTACAACCTTTTGCCTATATTGAAGAGAACCAGCAGTGTTGCTATGCCACATATTGCATTCGGGAAACGTGCAGCAAACTCATTGATGCCGAATGCTTTCATGCTCAATACCTGCATCCAGATAAAGAGAGGCGGCTTTTCCCAGAAGGGTCTGAAATTAATCTGAACGTTTAAATAATCGTTGCTCACGATCATTTCGCGGGCACACTCGGCAAAGTTGATCTCATCCCAGTCGAAAAGATGAACACCCCCTGCAAAAGGAATAAAAAGCAATGCTGCAATTAATGCAATCAAAAGCTGCAACTTCCATGTATTACCTGCAATTTCAATTTTCACCTGTACGATTTTCATCAAAATTATGAAAACATTCCCATTTGCCAAAAATCGTTCAAAAATAAGGTTATCAGAGCCTTTATCAGGGCTGATTTCTTAGAAATATGTAATTTCATGTTTTTGTTACTGATTTTTTTTTATAGATTTACGCATTCAAACAGGTAAAGTCAGTAAGGAAAAGAATCCGTTTGCCCTTCCTAAGGCATAGATGAATGTTATTTCACTTTCATTCGGGTTTCCAAAATAAACGATTAAGCAACGAAATAATTCAGACTGATGAAATACATTTGCACGTGCATCCAACCTACCGTAAAGAGCAATTAAACATTAAAATGGAGAAAAAAGTAAAATTCAGGTGGCCTTTCGCATATAAGATTTTATATACCATGGTTGCAGTTGCACATAAACTATATTATCGACGGTTTACGGTAGTTGGCCATGAGAAAATACCACTTGATACACCGGTTATATTTGCTGCAAACCACCAGAATGCGCTCATGGATGCTCTTGCAGTCGATTATGCTGCCAGGAGGTCATTGGCATTCCTGGCTAGGGCCGATATATTTAAGAAACCTTTTATCGCTAAACTGCTGAATATGCTTAAGATACTTCCCATTTACAGAATGCGGGATGGAATAGAGGCATTGGGGAATAACCAGGAGGTCTTCGATAATACAGTTGCAGTTCTAAAGTCGAATATTCCACTCTGTATTTTACCCGAAGGGAACCATGAGGGCAGGAAACGATTACGTCCATTGAAAAAAGGCATATTCAGGATTGCTTTCCAGGCAGAAGAAGAAAATCATTACAAACTTAATCTGCATATTGTTCCTGTAGGGCTCGACTTTTCTGACTATTTCAATGCGGGTTCTGATCTGACCGTGGTTTTCGGTACACCGATAAAAATTGCCGATTATGCAGCGCAATACCATGAAAACGAAAACAAAACCATAACCGGATTATCAAACCTGCTCTCCGAGAGTATGCGCAGCATAATGATCCATATACCGGAAGAGCACTACGAACTTACATACCAGATAAGCGAAATGTACGAGCCTAATGTATGGAATACTTGTAACCTCAAACGACATCCTTATAACAAACTGACGATCAAACAATATATTATTCAAAAAGTAAGCGAAGCATTTAAACAGAATCCGGATAAAGCCAGTGTGATTAGTAACTCACTCCGGCAATACAACCGTAATCTGGAAAAATCCGGATTTGATGATTGTTTGTTCCAACAGAAACCTGCCAGCTTCTTCGTGCTTTTACTAGAAACATTACTCATTTTCTTATTAATGCCTCTGAATCTATATGGTTTGATACTGAATTACATCCCATTCAAAATTCCACTTGCAATTGCTTCAAAAATAAAAGACAGGCATTTTAAAAGTTCCGTAAACTTCGTGGTCAGCCTGTTATTATTCCCTATCTACTACCTGGTTATCATTACCCTGTTTAGCTTGTTCACAGAAGGGCTATTGTTAAAACTGGTTTTCGGATTATCACTTCCGGTAACGGGATATTTTGCCTTCTATTATTACCAACATCTGAAAACGCTTTGGGGCAAACAAAGATTTTTCTTTTTCAGGCATACAAAAACTTCTCATTACAATACCCTGCAGAGTGAAAGGAATAAAATTATAGAACATATAAAATCTACCATTAACAGCTGATCCTATGAGAAAATCTTTACTTTTTGCGTTTATTCTTCCTTTGATTGCACTGTTTCACTATACAGCAACAGCCCAGGAAGAAAAAGAAAAAAAAGAAGCTAAAATCCCGACCGGGTTTTCATTCGGCGCGTTACCGACAATTTCGTTTGATGCGGATATGGGATTTCAATATGGCGGACTGGTGAACTTATACGACTATGGCGATGGTTCGATGTACCCTAGCTACAGGCAAATGCTGAAGGTGGAAATTTCGCGTTACACGAAGGGTTCCGGCACAAATCAATTGTTTTACGATGCGAAAAATCTGTTGCCATACCATTTGCGACTAACAGCTGATTTAAGTTACCTGACTGAAAAAGGACTGGATTTTTATGGTTTCAACGGTTACCAGGCTAAATATAATGAAGCCTTTGTTGACGAAAATGATCCTGCTTATATTACCCGGATGTTTTACAGGCACGAACGCAAGCTTTTCCGGCTTACCACCGACCTGCAGGGGAAACTGTATGGCGACCACCTTCGCTGGGTTGGCGGTATTGCTATTATCTCAGTAAAAGTGGCTGCAATTGACACGGCTGCCATGAATAATAAGAAGGACGATGCCGATAAGCTGCCCTATACCGAGAATTTATACGACAAATATGTAAAGTGGGATCTGCTCAGCAAAAAAGAATTAGATGGCGGCAATGCCAATTTTTTCAAGTTGGGCGTTGTGTATGATTCCCGCGATAAGGAAGCAAGTGCTACCAGAGGAATATGGAGTGAGGCTCTGATAATATATTCGCCGGGGTTTTTCTTCAACCCTGAGTTTTCGTTTACTAAACTGGTGTTGATTCACAGGCAGTATTTTACCATTGTGCCTAAAAAGCTATCGGTGGCTTATCGGTTGGGTTACCAGGGAACCATTGGCGGAACGGCTCCTTTTTATTTCGAACCATACATGATCTCGTCTTTTTCGTCAGCGACTAAAACCGACGGACTTGGTGGTGCTAAAAACCTCAGAGGAATTATGCGAAATCGTGTAGTAGGCGATGGGGTTGCTTATGGAAATGTTGAATTGCGATGGAAATTCCTGCAAACCCATGTTGGCAAAGCTAACCTTGATTTTTCGCTGAATGGTTTTGCTGATGCAGGAATAGTTTTGAATCCCTTTAAAGTAGATGAAAGTAAAATTCCGGTTAACGAACGCGACCAGTATTTTGATTTCTCATACAGCAATGATAAAGTTCACCCTTCGGCAGGTGCCGGTTTGAGGATAGCATTGAATGAGAATTTTATCCTTGCTATTGATTATGGCTTCGCCATGAACAAGCAGGATGGAGCAAAAGGATTATATATCAATATTGGAAATTTGTTCTAGGCCAAATCATTAAAATCAAAAGCCCCGGGATATAAATATTCCGGGGCATTTTTGTTGTATAAAAACTCGTTCTGAACGCTAAAAATCGATATTCGGCTGCACAAGCAATTCCATGGTATTCAATTCCAGTGCCAGAAGATTGCCATAGCCCGGCTTATCACTCATATAAACACCATTATCAAGATCAATAAACTGAAATGAATTGGAATTGATCGACTGGTAAATAAAATCAAGAGCAACCGGCACATGACCATGAATTATTTTACGTGTTCCAAGTTTAACCGGATCGATCTTGTATTCACGAATCCACATCATGGCATTTGTATCACTGAAAATATCATCGTTTTCGAAATTAAACCCTGCATGAACAATCAGGAAATTCTTCCATTTTAAATAAAAATCAAGTGATTCGATCCATTCGATATACTTAAGAGGAATCTCTTTAACGTTAAACGTATTAAAACTCCGCATTGTTTCCTCCCCGCCATACATTATCCAATCTTTATAAGAAGCTGATCTGATGCCAAATAGTTTCTGTAAACCCGATTTCTCAAATTCATCGCGGTAAACCCTGGCCATATAATCTTCGTGATTCCCTTTGATTACGGTTGTTTTTATGCCATTACTTCCGAGTTTCATAATGTAATCGATAACCCCTTTGCTATCTGGTCCGCGGTCGATAATATCACCCAGGAAAATAAGGGCATCGTCCTTTCGCAGTTCGATAATGTCTTCGATCAGTGTGCGAAGGGTACGCAGGCAGCCATGTACATCAGGTATAACCCAGGTTCTCATAATTTCGGTGTAATCGTTTCCATAACAACAAAAAAAAAGGATTCGGAATGTTCAGCTATTTTTTCGATTTGCCCTGGTTGGCTACTTCGTCCATCAGTTTTTTAATTACCTCAGGATCGCCAAGGAAATAATCTTTTACAAAGTTAAGCTTGTCATCGAACTCGAAAACATAAGGAATACCTGTAGGCAGGTTGAGGCTTACAATATCCTGATCACTGATTCCTTTTACATGCTTTATAACGGCACGAAGGCTGTTTCCGTGGGCTGCCACCAGTATCTGATCGTGGCTTTTCAATGCTTCGCGGATCGTGTTTTCCCAGTAAGGAACCATACGGTCAACGGTGTCTTTGAGCGATTCAGTCACCGGCGCATCCTTGCCAATAGCGGCATATTTAGGATCTAAGCGGGGATTGCGGGGATCGTCAGCAGCCAGTTCAGCGGGCGGAATATCGTAGCTGCGGCGCCACACCAGAACCTGTTCATCGCCGTATTTCTCAGCAGTTTCAGCTTTGTTCAGCCCTTGAAGGTTGCCATAATGTTTTTCGTTCAGGCGCCAGCTTTTTTCAACCTGTATCCACATCAGGTCCATTTCTTCAAGCACAAGGTTGAGTGTTTTAATAGCTCTTTTAAGGTATGAAGTGTATGCAAGGCGGAAATCAAATCCGTTTTCCTTTAATACTTTACCTGCTTCCGCGGCTTCTTTTATGCCACGCTCCGAAAGATCGACATCTGTCCAGCCCGTAAAACGGTTTTCTTTGTTCCATTCACTCTCGCCATGGCGGAGAAGTACTAATTTTTTCATTGGATTGAGATTTATATAAATATAATTATCTGAATTTCAACAGCATTGCGAAAATTTAAGTTTTTTGCAAATGTATGATTTCCTGATAATTTGAGCAAGTACTATTTTGCGGATTTAGATAAAGATTGTTAAAGTTTAATTGGGGGTTTGGGGTTGGGGATTAGGGATTAGGGACATCAGCAATAAACTCAATATAATTCAAAAATCAAAAATCAAAAATCTCCGACATCCACAATCCGACATCCGACATCCACAATCCACAATCCGCAATCCGCAATCCGAAATCTGCAATCCGCAATCCACAATCCACAATCCACAATCCACAATCCGCAATCCACAATCCACAATCCGCAATCCACAATCCACAATCCGCAATCCGCAATCCGCAATCCACAATCCACAATCCGCAATCCACAATCCACAATCCACAATCCAAAATCCGCAATCCGCAATCCACAATCCGCAATCCACAATCCACAATCCACAATCCCCAATCCACAATCCACAATCCACACTCCGCAATGCGCTATCCACAATCCACAATCCACAATCCACAATCCACAATCCTCATTCCGAAATCCGAAATCCGCAATCCGTAATCCGAAATCCGAAATCCGAAATCCGCAATCCGTA
>JBBQUX010000007.1:0-57018 GCA_038212135.1 Bacteroidales bacterium
TTTTTATTTAAAAACCTGTAATCTGTTAGTTGGTAAGCATTTACCGGGGTTAGATTAATCCATTTTTTATATTTAAAATACCATTTCCATTGAATTGACTTGAATAAGCCACCTTGCCTTAAAAATGCATACACAAATGGATGCAGGTTAATCATCAGATATGGCTCATTCTGATCCTGAAGGAGGTACTGTAGATTGTTTTCGATTTCATCGGTAAGCAGTATACTTGGTTTTATTTCACCTGTTCCACCGCAGGAAGGGCATTTTTCGAGTATTGACAAATTAGTTTCAGGACGAACACGCTGGCGTGTAATCTGTACCAAACCAAATTTGCCGGGAGGCAAAATAGTGTGTTTGGCATTATCCTTAGCCATTTCATCTTTCATCCTCTGATATAACTTGCGGCGATTCGAGCCTTCGTGCAAATCGATAAAATCGACCACGATAATTCCTCCCATATCGCGAAGCCGCAATTGACGGGCAATCTCGGTAGCAGCTTCCAGGTTCACCGAAAGGGCATTTTCCTCCTGGCTGCTGTCGCTGTTAACCTTATGGCCGCTGTTTACATCAATTACATGCAGTGCTTCGGTATGTTCAATGATCAGGTAAACCCCGCTTTTGCTGGTTACAATTTTACCAAAAGAGTTTTTAATCTGCTTGTCGATACCAAAATTATCGAAAATGGGTATTTTCCCTTTATAGACTTTTACTATATCAACCTTATCAGGCGATATAGTGCGTATATAGTTCTTCACCTCTTCGGCTACTGTTGGATCGTCAACATGAATATTGTTAAACGATTCGTTAAGCATATCGCGAAGGATAGCTGAAGTACGGTCGAGTTCGCTGATAATTTTTTGCGGAGCTTTGGCTCCATACATTTTCTGCGCTACCGATTCCCATTTCTGCACAAGCGAATTAAGGTCGGCATCAAGATCAGCAACACGCTTTCCTTCGGCCACAGTACGGATAATTACACCGTAGTTCTTAGGCCTGATGCTCGAAATAAGTCTTTTCAAACGATTCCGTTCTTCGGCACTCTTGATTTTCTGGGAAATAGAAAGCCGGTTACTGAAAGGCACCAGCACTAAGTAACGGCCTGCAAATGAAATTTCGGATGAAATACGTGGGCCTTTGGTTGAAATGGGTTCTTTGGCAATCTGAACCAGTATTTGCTGATTGGGAGTAAGTACCTGGGAAATTTTGCCGGTTTTTTCAATATCCGCTTCAACTTCAAAATCAGCCATCTGGATTTGAGCTTCTTTACCAGCCAGTGCATTACGGGTATATTTCTGAAACGAATTGATTTGTGGTCCCAGATCGAGGTAATGCAAAAAAGCGTCTTTCTCGTATCCTACATCAACAAAAGCAGCATTGAGGCCAGGCATAATTTTCTTTATCCGACCCAGATACACATCGCCAACGGCATAACTATTGTTGGTTTTTTCCTTATTCAGTTCTACCAACACCTTATCCTCCAGAAGCGCGATGTTAACTTCCGATGATTCGGCATTTATTATTAATTCTTTATTTACCACAACCGGGATAGCTTTCAGATAATTACACCTTTACACATCGGTATGCTACACAATACGCAAAAGGATGTGAGGGTAAAAGTAAGTAAAAAAAATTTCATCACATGAAATAACACAAATTTCATGTGATGAAATCATAGATTCAAATTGTGGTTATTTCTTCTTATGACGATTCTTGCGTAAACGTTTTTTGCGTTTATGCGTCGACATTTTATGTCTTTTTCTTTTTTTTCCGCTTGGCATAGCTTACTTATTAACAATAGGGATTCTGAATTACTTAACTTTATTCTTCACTTCATGCACAAACACCTTAGCGGGTTTAAATGAAGGGATGTTGTGAGCCGGGATAATGATGGTGGTGTTCTTCGAAATATTACGGCCGGTTTTCTCAGCTCTTTGTTTCACAACGAAACTACCAAAACCTCTGAGATAAACATTTTCGCCATCAGCCATAGCTTTTTTAATAGCATCCATGAATGCTTCTACGGTTTGCTGTACAGCTACTTTTTCGATGTTGGTTTTACTGGCTATTTCAGCAACGATTTCTGCTTTAGTCATTTTACAAAATGTTTTAATGAATTGATTATAAATTTCTTAATGGGGTGCAAATATAGGGAGTTTTTTTAACTCCCAAGCGAAAGCAAAGTTTTTTTTATATAGTTTTTTATAAAAAACCTGTTTTTTCTCCTTTCAAAAAAAATTCTTTCTCAAAACTGTAGGATTTTAAAAAATAATACTACTTTTGCAGTCCCTATCAAGTACGGTGTCGTAGCTCAGTTGGTAGAGCAACGGACTGAAAATCCGTGTGTCACTGGTTCAATTCCAGTCGACACCACCCGAAAAGCGAAGAGTTGGAACCCACACGTTTCAACTCTTCAACGTTTACAGGGGTTTCAGGCGATTTTGAACCAATTTCTGAAAATTTTTCTTCCAAAGTTTACGGTATTTTCTTTCACCATTTATTCACCACTTAATGAAAAGAATACCGCTATGGACAAAACCCACCTCTATTCTCAACCCATATCCCGGCGCATATTCGCTAACTACAAAACTTACCGAAAATACCTATGAAACAACCCTAAAAATCAAATACCATGATTAACTGTCTGGTTGTAGATGACGAACCTATTGCCCGCGAAGGGATAATGGAATATATCGGGCAGATAGATTATTTGCATCCGGTTGCCCAATTCAAAAGTGCGGCCGAAGCGGCAGGATTACTTCAGAAAAATAAAATTGATCTGATTTTTATTGATATTCAAATGCCCAAACTCACCGGTATTGAGTTTGTAAAAGCCCTTGCCTCGCCACCATTGATAATTTTTACAACCGCTTACTCCGAATATGCTCTGGAAGGCTTTGAACTGGATGTGGTTGATTACCTGCTCAAACCCATTTCGTTCGCACGTTTCCTCAAATCGGCCGAAAAAGCCCAAAGCTACCTGAATGCAAAGGAGAAAGACGTTAGCGTTACCGACGACTTTTTCTTTATTAAATGCAATGGCAAAATTGAAAAAATAACCATGGCCGATGTTATTTATATCGGAGCTATGGCCAACTATGTTATCATTTATACCCGCCAGAAAAAATACATTACGTATCTTACATTCTCAGGTATTGCCGGGCAGTTACCGGCAAATCTTTTTGTTCAGATTCATAAATCCTTTCTGGTTGCTATTTCGGCTATTCAAACTATCGACGGAAACGAAATTGTAACCCATGCTATGCGGCTTCCTTTAAGTAAAAATTATAAAGAGGATGTAATGAGCCGGATAGAAGTGAAACTCTTTAAACGTTGAGTTTAATTTCAATATTGGATCGTTGGGATAATCAGTAATCAAAATGTTTTTGCCGTTTACATTAAATTTCTTCTCAAAGTTTTTATCATAATTAGGGTCTGCTGAAAAACTCAAAGTCACTGATTAGCGGAAACCAGTTGAGAAGCCAATATTTGATGCTGATAAAGTTGAGTGTTAACAAAATCATGTAAACGATTAATAAGAGCATGCACAATTCTGCATGCTGAAAAACTTTTGCCGTTTGTAAATAACCAGCACGGTGCTGCCCCCGCATGAGTCGACTGATTTGGACTAACATATTTGGGAGTTAGTGCGCGCTTACTGCGGGTCTTATCCATACATCCGTGCATTTTATTGCCCAATAAAATGCTATAATTATTTAACTCACAATACCTTGCGAATTAAACAGCAGACCCTATATATCTCAAACTGTTCCGTTAGAATTATTGTCAGTCGTATAAAACAATAGTCCGTTATTTTTTTGCCTCACATAAAGACGCAAAGATCTGAATTTCAATCATTTGGATATAAATAAATTGTTTTCATAACTATTTGATTTTCAGTTCAATGCAAAAGTTTAACGAGGTATTAATAAAACGAAATCCACGAATAAGCATACGAAAACCTCACATGCCCTTTTCTAATACCCTGTAAGGGATTTTTCAACTGTGCCCCGTCAAGCCCATTTTCAGCATTATAATACCCGGCAGCTATTTCCCAAACCGGTCAAAGTCAACAGTAATCCAAGTACAAAAGTCCTAAATTGTTTAGCCATTAATCTTAATATCAAATAATATTTCCTTTTAATAAGCTATAAAAATATAATCAAGCAAATCCATTGCAATGCGCGGGCAGTGAAGATTCAATTATGTTTGCAAACCCGCCATTTGTTATAGCCTTTTGTTATGTGCTGCTATTTCTGTTTATGGCTTAATAATTATTTTTTGTGTCACCTTTTCATAAGGGGTTTCAATGGTTATAAAATATGTTCCGTTTAGGTCGGTATTATTGATTTTAGGTTGATATGTATTTTCTCCGATTCTTAAGTTTTCTAAAAATCTTTCTTCTAATTTTTTGCCGTTAATGCTATAAATGGAAACTTTTGTGTCTGCAATTTTGTTTAAATGGAACTTCACTGCAAAGTCTCCATCATTTGGATTTGGGAAAACCTGCATTTTTAATGTGCCTATGCTTTGTTCATTCAAGTGGTGAAAACCTACAGTTGAATTCTTAATAACATAAACTTTAAATATTTGACTGCTTGCACTGCTTTGAGTTCCTGTATTAGTAAAAAAGATATTTGCAGCTGTACTGCTAATGCCGCCATAAATGTATCCCACCAAAGTGCTGTCTGAGGTGAAGTCATCTAATTTAAAAACTTCATTATTATAGTGTGAAACACTTTTTATGGGGATAAATTCTGCACCAGCACCAAGCAAACCTGGCATTTCAACCGGAAGTTTGTATTCCGCCATTGTTCCACCATGATTTCTGGTTACACGAGCAATTGTTTTAACAAAAGGAACATTGTTGTCTTGCACTAATACTCCTGAACTGTCGTAGTATTGTGCTATGCCACCAAAGAACACGTTGTGCATTTCGTTATTTGATGCTGAATAAATTGGTAAAACAGCACAATGATAATGGTTATAGTATTGTTGGAATGAATTGTTAACGGCATACGTAGTGCTATCAATATTTACACAATTTAAAAACGGTAAGTCAGCCGTTGGTTGAAATACGCCTGAAAATGCTGTAATTCCTTCTGCACCGTTCGGCAATATTTGAGGCACCGCGTTATAATCTCTTCGGTGAAGATTTATAGAATCAGTTATTGTTGGCAAATGAGAAATAGTAATGGTTGTTCCGTCATCAGTTAAGTTGAATTTGCGAATTGCATCAGTATAAACTTGTGTGTAGGTAGGATTGCCCATTGGGTTGTAATTGCCGTCAAACTTATTGCCGCCTATCAGGTAAAAAGAATTGTTTATTTTTTTTAGGTGACCACCAGTTACTGCAAATTTAGCATCACTAATTTGTCGAAAATAATTTGTGAATGAAGTTCCAGTTATGACTGCATTAATTACAGCAGGAACATCAATAGCAGTTAAGTTGTCGAAAGTCTTTCTTGATGCTGTTGCTGTGTTGTAACCATAGCCGCCAATGATGTATAGGAAGTTTCCCTCTTGATGAAACTCCAAATTAGTTGAACTTAATTGTTCCTGTAAGGCAACAGAAAGCGTAGTTATTGGTGCAGTCCATTTTTGTTGTAATGCAGGATCGATTACAATTAATTGAGTGTTGTTCCCTGCTAAGTCAAACGATGCAAAGGGTTGTCTGCGGTGAAGTCCGTCAAGTCTGCCTCCCACAATAAGCCATTTTCCGTTGTGCAGTCCAAATGCGTATGCTTGAAGTCCACCAAGTCCGGTTATATTCATCGGTTCAATATAGATATTGAATGGTGCTGTTTGTGCAAAAACAGAAATAGTAAATAAAATTAGTCCTGCAAATACTAAAATTTTCTTTGTCATTGTGTTTATTATTAATTTGTCTTAAAAATACATATTAGATATTTGTCTGTTTGTGATGTTTGTTAAATAAGAAATTATTTTTGGTAAACTTGTCCGCTACATATACGCCTGGCTCCTTTAAATATATTATAAAATCATACTATTGCCTGTTGTTTTGAGTGTGTATTTATTAGTTCACATATTTTAACAAATATATATATTTTTTCAACAAATACTTTTTTAATGATTTTCCAATTACGTTGTCTTCGTGCGCTTTTCCCTGTCACGGTAATTGCAGAATAAAGCAATTACACAAAGTCGCGCAAGGGGGAAAGCACACTTTATCGTATTCGTTTTAATTCTCTCAAACCCGCGTTCAAAGCCAACAGGATAAAAAAACTACAACTTAAAACCTTGCGGCCAAAAGCAAAATTTGCGGTTTCATTATTCAGGTAATGAGAGAAATGGGTAAAGATAATCCAACTGAAGAACAGATTATTCGGATACAAAAGTTATTGGCACCCGAATCGCAGGAATCTTTACGACATGATGCCCGGTTGGCACCGGCCTGGATTGGAAAGATATTGCTGGACAAAATGAAAAAGGTAAGGGGTGTACTGAAAATTTTTCCCTGATACCTGAATCGGCCATAGTGAAAAACTGGTGGGTTACGCTGGTTCTAAAAGCAATATTCCCGCTTCCCTATGCGCAATATATCGTCTTTAAAGGCGGAACTTTATTAACGAAATTAATTTCGATTTTAACTGAATTTTTAGATGGAATTGAGAGGATGAGTCGGATGAAATTAAATTTGATAGTTTTTTCTGCAGGCTGGTTAGCCGTGCTACTTTCCAAATTTTTTAGTAGGTCACTATTTGTTTTAGATCAGAATTTAAAGGAGGCCGTCTCAAAAGTAAGAGACAGCCCCTTTTTATTCCGATTCCTGCCTGAGATAGAGTTCAAATATAGAATTCTCAGGTGCTTGAAATTCGTTATGTCTCAGCCTCTTGATTTTTCATGTAGAAACTGAATACCCTGCTGAATCTGATTATATCAATATCTAATTTTGAAAAACTATGGTGTTTTTTTTCCCACAAACTGAACAGCATTATTCCCTGTAATATTTATATCCAGTGAGTTTATTAATCCATCGCCATTCACATCTGTAGCAATATATCCTGTATTGAAAAGTGCAGCCGCGTTATCTATTGGTATCATATCGCCGGAATCGATTATACCATCCCCGTTAACATCGCCTCCAAATATACAGTATTTCCCGCTTTTTAGCAGGAGATTAC
The DNA here is from genome assembly GCA_038212135.1 of Bacteroidales bacterium. Lineage (GTDB taxonomy): Bacteria > Bacteroidota > Bacteroidia > Bacteroidales > UBA4417 > UBA4417. The sequence continues at coordinate 7,143 of JBBQUX010000007.1, forward strand.
TCCCAAAGGCTTTAGTGGCGGCATCACTAAAATCATAGCTGGTATTCTGAGAACCAAATGACACGGGTGCTGCAGAAACCGTTACTATATGATTCCTGTGTTTCAATGTTATATAATATGACCCGTTCAAACCAAATGGTATAATTACAGAAGCTTTCCCATAATTACTGAGGTTAACATTTGTTGTTGAATGGACAGTAGTGGCATAATTTGATGTGCTGCGTAATTCAACCGTTAGCTGGTCAGCAATGTTCCCTGTAAATTGATCCCCTGTTCCGCTCTTTGCTTTTCGCATGAGTACGCCTCCATCATACAATCCTTCAAGATACGCAGTGAGATTCAAAGTTCGCGATGTTAGTGCCTCTAAGGAATATGGCGAGTTTCCGGATGAGTTAAATGCACATACTCTATATGAATAAGATGTTGGAAGAGCATTTACTTTATTCCATTCCTGAGCAAAAAATGCAGCAACCCATTCTGAAATCTCTGTTTCATGTCCAAGACAACTATGAGTGGCACCCGGTATTATATTAAGTTCACTGGTAACAGCAACTGCTTGTAAGGCATTATATAGATCAATACTGTTTTGAGGCAGGATGGTAACGTCAGCACTTCCATGCACGAGGACTGTAGGTACATCAGTTGGTTGTAAGTAATTTGCAGTTGAATACGGAGGACTGGGATATACCCATCCTCTCATCTCAGGCTCAAGACCACCCCAGAGGGTAGCGTTTGCAATTAAACCAGTTTTGTTCCAGGGAGTAGTCAGATAAAAATTTTCAGGAAAATACAATGCTGTCGGGTCCGGGCCATCGAACTGACAAACAGTTTGTGCTGTTCTGCCTCCTGCTGACCCTCCGGCAATAAAAATCAGGTTGGGATCGATATGGTACTCGGCTGCATGAGCCCTTATCCAATCAATAGCTGCATTGGCATCCCTTGCTGCGTCCTGTAATGCAGGAAATTCCGATGCCTGTGTAGGCATTGACGATCCAGCGCGAAGCCTGTAGTCTATTGACATACACACATAACCCCTTTTGGCAAAGCGTGTTGAATAATCAACAATATAACCTTGAGTTCTGTAAGAATCCGTACGGAAGCCTCCACCATGTATCCATATAATGACAGGCCGGCCTAATGTATTGTCAGCAGTGGGTTCGTACACATCAAGATAAAGCGAGGTTGGCACTCCCAGATAATTAGTAACATCAGCAAATTTTATAGCTGACGTAACTGTTACATTCGAAAACCTGTTAGCCGGAATAAAATCATTGGGATTAAGTCCGGGAATAGGATTGCTGTATGAATTTACATTGGCTCCAACATTAGCGACATAAGCGAAATACCCGTTATTAGGTTTACGCTCAATCCTGAATCCATCTTCATTTGAATTATTATCTGACCAATTCAGATTTACCTGGCTGGATGAAACCTGATTAGCGGAAAGATTATAAGGGGCAGATAATGCAATAGAGTAGTTGATGGAATAAGTTTTAGTTGTTATTCCATCCGGGGCTGTAACAAGCACTGAGGTAGTTCCTGGCAGTGCTGAAGCATTTGTTATAACCTGAGTTGCAGAGGGCTGGAAAGTGGTTGCGGTAACAACAGGTACAATTGTAGTACCCATAGGCAATACAACATTATAACTCAGGTTATTTGCCGAGAATCCATTAACTGTAACTCCACTTACTTTTAGATCACTGAGTGTGGCATCGGTATTTGAATTCATGGTCAGGCTGATATCATCCAGGTAGAAAAGACCCATGGAATTATCCCCTGCTGTGGCCGTCGCCCTGAAACGGAAGTATATAGGATTGGTATAATCATTTACAGGCAGCAGCACCTGGTGCCACTGAGTAATGCTTGCATATAAAGGCATTGGATCCTGGCTCACCAAGGTCCAGCTCGAATTATCATATGATTTTTCCACATAGAAATGCAGGTTGCTGGCAGGAGTCTTATCCAGCACTTTTATATAAAATTCCAGTGTTGATGCCCCGACGTAGGCTGAAGTAGTAATAGTACCGCCATCATCAGGAGATAAAAACTTGAATTTAGGAGTTGCTATGGGTGAAGGATCTCCATAAAAGCCCATTCCGTTGGTAGTTGAATTTCCAACATTTGCAGTATTTGCCCATCCTGTGGGAGGCATTGCATTAAATCCTTGCTTGAAAAGATAATAGTTTGTTGCTGATGCTTTAGTGAATGTAACATGGTATGTAGAGGAAGTAATTCCGTCCTGTGCGGTACAGACAATTGTCGCAGTTCTATCCGCTGAGGAACCTGTAAGGTTCAATGGCTGTGTAACCACGTAGGTTGCCGCAGGACATCCGCTTGCAGGAATTACAAATTCAGGCTCGGCATCCACTACCAAAGAAGTTGTTTCAACCGGAACCTCAATGTAATAATCCAAGGTAGCAGGATCAAAACCCATTACCCGGATATTTTGTTTCAGAGGATCAAGGCCATTTGGCAACCACTTGATATAGGTAAGTGCTGAATTGGCATCCGGAGGTCCATACGAAAAGGATATTGTGTATGTTAACTGGGTGATACCGTCCTGAGCTGTGACAATCACGCTTGTGGCTCCCGGTATTGATACAGCATGTGTAACAACTGCATTAGCCAGGGGATAATTAGTTGTTGCGGTAACAGTAGGTACAGTAGGCAAACCATAAGGAACTGATACAGAATAACTGTAAACTGAAGGTGAAAATCCTGTAACAGTAGTTCCACTTACTTTCAGGTCGCTTAAGGTAGCATCATTGCTTAATGTACCGGGAATAGTAGTAAATGCTGCACTTTGTAATCCGGCTTCATTTCCGGCACCATCCTCAACGGCTGCAATTGCAAGATAGTATGCCTGGGAATTCACTAATGGGGACGTTGGAGTTAAAGTAATTATGGTTTTAGTAGCATCAATGGTCGCTGTGAAAGGTACAGGGGTACCCGATGCATTGGTGGTCTTAAAAGTTACCAGGGAAGCCAGGTCACTATTTGTTAGTTCTGTCCCATCCGTTTTCCTGACAGGTTCGTTAAATGTAATAGTTGGGATAACAGAAAGCAGCACATTTATTGCTCCGTTAGCCGGGTTAAATGTGGCAACCGGTGCCGCTATATCCTGAGTTACTGCCTCAGCCCAGGCTTGACCAACCCTTATACCATCAACAATAACGATTGCCGAATTCAGGCCTCCCTGTCTTAACTGAACACATCGTTGACCTGTGCCATCCGAACCAGCATCTGATGCAGATGCTGATGGTGTTCCTGGTTCAAGGACCGGGAAAGGATTTGCCGCATTAAAAACAAATATGTCAACTACATCATTGGCTGTCCCCGTATTGAAAGTATATTTCAAAACAACAAGATAGGTAGTTCCAAAAGAAAAATATTGTGAAGTCCAGCTTACCGGTGCAGTAGAACTGGAGGTGCTTTTTGTAACCCCAAATACCAGGTTACCAGAACTTAATGTATCTTTTGCGTATAACCTTCCTTTGAACACTGTAAGACTAGCACCGGTTGTTTCTTTAAAGCTCAGAAAGTAATCACCGGCCCTGCTTGCTGATGTAACTTTTACCAGGGCAGCAATATAAACACTACCTGAGCTTAGTGTAGTGATACCTGTGAAATTCCTGAAAAGATCCTGGCCTGTGGCATTCTGTCCCAACGAAGCTGACAACCCAATTCCGGATGCCACGTAGCCCGGGTAATACAAACCCGTAGCCGCAACCTGTATAGGATTGGTATTATCTGATCCCTGAAGTGTCCATCCCCCTTGTACGACAAGGTTCCCAGTCGGGTAACTGAAATTTTCATTAAAAGGGATAAGTTGTCCCCAACTCTTCCCGAAAATCAATAAAAAGATTAGGATTAAAACTGCGGGTATACCCAAATGTTTGATTTTTACCATCATAAAGCACTCATGCTCGACCTGGGTTAGTGTTCTCTTTTCCATTGTTCTGCTTTTTTGGCATAAGCCGTTAGAAATATACTTTTTTTGATTATGTAAATTTATATTGGCATTTCAGTAAAATGGTTTTTAAATCGCTCAATATGGTTTCTGAATTGCTCAAAAGCGAATACTTATCTTTGTTTCCTGTCCTAAACATAGTATAAGAAGTTAAAGCATTACATTCCAACAACTTACCAGATAACAGGTTTGTTTGTGCATATAAGTATTAAAAAACAATATTCCTGTAATTAAAATTTCCTTCGCATGAAAGAGTATAATTAAGCAAAGAGACATTACAAGATTTCTTTCTAACCAATTTTTCATCACTAATACATCTGGTAATGAAAAAAACACAGCTACCCAAATATTCAGGGTAACCGTGTTAAATTTAGTTTCCGAACCGGCACCCTGCCGGTTAAAAGGCAATTTACTTCTCTTCAGAAGTATGAGAACCGTATAATTTACGTCCCCCATAAGCCATTGCCAGGATTGTAAGAATGAATGTGCCACCGCCAACAGGCGCACCTACCGGTCCATTGCTAGTGCCGGGATTGTTACCACCGTTAGGATGCGGAGGTTGTGCAAACATGAGCAAAGGAGCGATTATTAAGAAAGCAGCTATAAGTACTATTTTGAAATTCCTTTTCATATATTTTGGTTTTTATTTACTGTTTAATACAAGGTTTCGGGTCAGGTTTTTGCTGAGGGTTTTTTAACTTTCATTATTATCAATGACTATTGAACGAAAACCTTCTTCACCATTGTCTTTTGATTCGTGATCACCTTAACAATATATATCCCTGCATTTTCAAGGTTGAACCTGGTACTTCCCTGTGCTGCAAATAATGTGTTAACAAGCTGACCTGAATTATTGTAAACTAAGATATCGCTTTTTACATCGGACTTCAGGTCGATAAACACGGTAAGGGCAGAGCTGTATATGTTAGCAAATGAACTTTCCTTTTCTTCAACTGCCAAGGGGTCGAAATGCAGAACAAATCGTTGCTCGTTTTCGCCGGGTGCAAAACTGAATGCATAAGAACCTTTCAACAGGTCGGTGAAAACGCCTGTTTTTGTATCTTCCAGTGAAATATTTGCAAAATCATTCACCTCGGTTGCTTCAATGGTATACACTCCTGCTGAACCAACACGCATACCAACCGAAACTGTATTTGTTTCAGGCAGGGAATTGATGGCCATTGGTGTTGTTCCCAGTGAATACAATTGTGCTGCTTCGGCTACATCGCCATAAAGTTTATGAGCATCAAAGTTTCCGTCAAATTCTGCAGTGGCCTCCGGCTCAAATCTTACTACTGCTTCATCAGTATAACCATTACCGGATACCTGAAGCCTTACAAGGCTGGTAACAGCATATTTAAAGAAAGCTGTTGCATTGTGTACACGAACAGCATCGGTCATTCCAAGAGTGCCGGAGGTAGAGCCATCATCTTTAACATACACAAAGAAACCCTGCCCCGGGGCAATGAATCTGGTTCCACCATTTGTTCCTGTACCACCAATATAAGAAGCCCATATAGCATTGTTCACATGAATATAGGTGGCATTAGCAACATTAGTCTTTGTCCAGCCGGAAACAGCATCCCAATCGATAGAAGAAGGGTATGCATTACCAACAAGGTTCCAGCCTGAAGCTGTGCCTGCGACAGTTCGTGTTAAGGCAATGGATTGACCTCCTGTATTCACAGTTCCATTATATTGTGCGGTGAAACCAGCAGCATCATAAAGTGCAAATCCTTTCATAGCTGTTAGTGGAGTGCTACTGGATAATATATCTGTGTAAGCATTTGTAAGTTCTGAATGTTGCTGCAGGTATTTACCAAGAAACATTCCTGAAAATAAGCCTGAAACAGGTGCTGAAATCAAATGCCACTCACCCCCGACGATTGCACGCTCAATAATAACATTCCCGCTTACTGCCCCATTGGTAATAAGGGAAGAGCCATTTGCAAAAGTTATTGTTCCCGAACCGAATGAAAGATTGTTATTTGCGGTTACCATCTGAAATGCACCAAATGTAATTGTTCCTCCGCCAGTAATAGTTTGAGCAGGGACACCATTTAGTGCTATGGTTCCAACTGTCGTTGGATTGAAATTAAGAACAGATCCAGGTGCAACTGTAATATCATTCTTTATCGTGAACAATGCCTTGACGCCTAGTGTCCAGATTCCTGTTGTTACTATCAGGTTATCCATTGTTAGTGGACTTGAAGCACTGAAATTAGTTCCAGTTGCTTCATCCAGCTCAAAATTTGCATATGTTCGGTTTGCAAGGCTCGGGTTACCGGTTGATTTATGAACATATGTACTTCCAGTCTGCCAGGTCACAATAGAAGCAGGTGCACCTAAACCAAATGGATTGGCTCCAGCATAGAAAATGTACTTGGAACCGTTTGCAAAAACAATAGAATTTGCAGTTCCGGTAGCACCGAAAGCATTACCGCTGAAAAAGAGACCAGTCGTGAATGTGGAACCCGTCTGGAACGTAATTCCATTTAAATCTGCAGCGGTGAGCCTATGGGCTGCTGTACTAAAAATCATTGAGCCACTTATTGTTCCTGTTGCCCCTGTATTTAATGCTATAACAATCGCATTTGTTGCCTGTGCTATAGTAAGAGCAGAGCCACTTTGAACATCAAGATCAACTCCTGCTCCACCATTAATGGTAAGCATAACAGGTGCTACTGACTGAAACTCTATTGTTGTATTGTTTGAAACAATTAGATTACCAATTGTTTGCGTAGGAACATTCGTAACCACCTTAGAGGTGGCATCGTTAAACTGAAGTAGATCATTAATAGCAGGTGTTGTTCTGGTTGGATTCCAGTTTGTGCCTATAGTCCAATCTCCAAGATCAGTGCCTTGCCATGTATACAAGGTAGGTCCCGGAAGCACCTGACCATTACATATCACACTTGAAGTTGCTGCTCCGCCACCTGCATTTGAAACCGTTTCTGAATTATAATTTCCAACCGGCAAACCAGATTTTAATCTCACATAAACCTTCGTTGTACCTATGGAAGGGGCTGTATAAGGTATATTTACTGATACGGAAAAAGTCGGAAGAGTAGCATCCGTAGCCATTTCGTAATTTGTTGCACATGTCACATTTACTGGAGTTCCATCAAGATTAGCACCTGATAAATTATAGTATTGTGAAGCTGATGGTCCGGAGCCGACAATATACGAGAACCCACTCATTGTTGGTGAGGAAACATTTAATATTGGGGTCAGAACTGGAGTTACCGTTACTTTAAAATCATCATAATGACTGGTGCTGCTTGTATAGCCAGCTGCGGCACTATGGTTCCAAAAAAAGCCAAAATCGGTCATTGCGACTCCGGTATAAGTGCTGTTCACTGTATTAACACCAATCTGTGTTGTTACAGTAGTTGGGTCCCCCTTAATTGAATTGCTAAGATCATCTCTTACAAAAAGTTGCCATGTATTGGTGGAAGGTGTATAAATAACTTTTACGCTTACGAAGTTGGTATTTCCAGCAATGTCAGGTGAAGGCCCAATTATTGTTGTTGGTGTTGATCCTAAGCCTCCGGCGAATCGTACTAAAGAGACAGCATTGGTAGTTGTTCCCTTGTTCAACACTACAGCATAACCATTGGCTGACATAAAATTAGAATTTGTTGCCGCCAGTACTGCTACTGAAACATAAGCATTTGCACCAAATCCAGACAATGCAGTTGACCTGTTAGTACGCATATTCAATGTCCAGGTAACCGGGCCGGTATTGCTGCCAAGTGTCGAACTAAAAGGAGAAGAATATGTAGATAAAGACCCTGACACATAAGTTCTGCCACCTGTTTGAGCTGGTGTAGATACACTGTTTCCTGCAAGAATTTGCACAGTATAATCAGCTACACTAATTAAATTCGTCCTTGAAGTAGCACCCCCACCGCTGGGATTACCTGTACTTGTAGTTGTTGTTGTGTAAGTCATTGCGGGTGTACCACCATTACTAAGAGGTGTAACAACGCTACCACGATTAAAGTCATCAGTAAATACAGTTGTTTGTCCCCATCCATTCCCCGCAATCACCATCAGGATCAGAAATAAAAATGCCGGGGAAAACAGAATTTTTCGTTTGGTATCTGCCGGTTTTTGTGGCCTGGCAGAATTTTTAATGTACAGATTTGTCATAGTGTATGGATTTTAGAATTTATAATTTTGATATGGATTTTCGAAATATAAAAATAATAACGAATACTACATTACGGGTTTTTATATCGTTCAGATGGGTTTCTGTTATGGTCAAAATGTTAAAATATTCTGACATATCAGAACAAGAATAATGGAATCTATTTTATTAATTATCAATATCTTAACAAGCATTACTATTGGTAACTATCCGTATAGAAACCTTTCGGGAAACCTGTATATCAACTTAAAAAAGGGTTATAACTGATTGATCTGACCTTTTCGGCTTTCCTTTAATCTCAGGGAGTTTTTGCTGACACAAACTGTCCGCTATTATTACTGATGAAATTTATATCATCAGAATCAACCAACCCATCTCCATTTACATCGGATGTGCTATATCCTGCAATAAATCCTGCCGAATCATTATCTACAGATATTAAATCTTCTGAATCCACTAATCCATCCTGTGTTATATCTCCCCCGTAAACCAGCCACCTTTCGTCGCCGGAGGATTTGAGATTGTTTCCGTATGCCTTGGCTGAAGCATCAAAACTATAGTTGATCGTACTTCCTGCAAATGCAACCGGAGATGCCGTGGTTGTTTCAATACTGTTACGGTGGCGAATGGTAATATAATATAAACTGCTTTTTTCGTTTGGGATTGTAAGATTTGCCGAGCCATTCGTGTTAAGGTTTATTCCGGAAGCTATATATTCAATAGTTCCGTAATCCGCTGCATTATGCAATTCAATAGTAATAACATCAGCCGTATTCCCTGTAAAATGGTCACCATACTGATCCTGTGCTTTGCGCATTAATCCGCTCCCCAGGTATAATCCTTCGAGTAACACATATATATTCAATGTTTTGGATACGATAATTATAGCTGTTGCTTCATTGGAACAGGCGGAATTCCCGGAAGGATTGTATGCTGTAACCCGGTAGGTATAGGTTACTGAAGGACTTAAACCGGTATTGGAATAACCTGAAACATTAGCTGCAACGATGGCGATTTCCGAATATGATCCCGATCCTTCTTTTCTTTCGATCCTGAACCCGGTTTCATTGGATGAATTGTCAGTCCAGGTTAGGTCGACCTGACCCGGAGGAACAGCTGTTGCATTTAATCCGGTAGGCGCATTTGGCGGAAGCGAATACTCATGGGCACCAATATCAGGTAATCCATTATACAGTGCATTTCCCCAATAGTCGAAACCTCCGTTATTCGAAACAGATGTTCCTTTGTTAATGCAGGAAGACCCGCTCTGCAATTTATAACCGTTAACGCTATTGATTCCCACCCCCCCGCTTCCCGGGCTTACCAGTTTCGGATCGCCTGTTACCTTATGAGGATCAGATGGTTCGGACGACGGATGAATTCCATAAAAACAGTTATAATCAATTGTACGACTGTAGCCTGAAGTAAAATCGTAGGCTGCTGTTGAGCTTAGATTATATATCAGGTTATTTTTAAAGGTATAGGTCCTTGACCCTGAACCTCCATTGTTTCGCTCCGAAATGATAAGTGGCGAAAGGTTCGCAGGGATGTAAACCGTATTATTGTATACATGAACTGATGTAACAGGATAGTTGATACAGAAAATAATTCCCTGATCGTTCTGGCTGATATTATAGCGGCAAACCACATTCGCATCAGCCTGCACCGTGCAGGTCCAGAACAAACCGTGTGCGTTGTCGTGGCTGTAGCTGTATTGCCAATATGTATTCGGCGAGCGCAGGTCGGCATCGTACATACTACCGTCAGCATCAGGTGAATTATTATCATAGCCTTCATTGTATTGAAATACTGTACCTGCGCAAGCTGCAGAAAATATTGTATTTCCGGAAATACCATTGGCGGTATTGTAACATATATTGTGTTCAATCACTCCACCTTCGAACAAGCGGATAATCATAGCATTTTTCGAAATATCCGATATAGTGTTATTGCGTATCACGGCATTTGTGATCTTCATGGAGTTCCATTCGGGTGTGTAGGGATCAAAGCCGTCATCAGTAACACATTCAGTAATAATACCCTGGTTGTCACAGGCTGTTATTACACAGTTCTCAATAAGGATGTCATTAAAGTGGGTTTCCTGTGATGCAACATCTACAATCCCAAAGCCTATACCACCGGTGCGCTTATTTGCCCGTGTCTGTCCTACAGAACCTTTGATATTATGGATATTAAGGTTTTTAAGATAGATATGGTTCGCAGTACCAAAGTTTTCGGCTTCGATTCGTACTCCCCTTCGGTCACCGCCAGATGCTGCATTGTTGGTGATTTCCAGGTTATTGATTTCCCAATACTGCTGGTTATAAAGGTAAACAACACCAGTTCCTGTCATTCCGTTACCATCAATAAGAGGTTTGTTTCCCGTACCATACATATCTATTATTATAGGATTTCCGTCAGTTCCCGAGCCTTTCGGATATAAGCGGCCGGTCCACACCTGTCCGGCCTTGAAAAGAATACGGTTGTTAGGTGCGAAGGTTGTTGCGTTTACTTTTGTAAGTGTTTTCCAGGCTGTAAGCTCTGAAAGTCCATTGTATCCATCGTTTCCGTTCAAAAAATCAACGTAGTAATTTAGTAAAGGAGGGTTGAGCGTTGTGGCTGATGCTTCGTTGGAATATGCAGAATTACCGGTTATATTATAGGCTAAAACCCTGAAAATATAAGTAGTTGAAGGATTAAGCAGCGTATTTGAATAGTTGGTAATTCCGGGTCCGACCGTAGCGATCTCTGAAAAAGACCCTGAACCTTCCTTTCGCTCAATCTTAAATCCCTGTTCATTGCCGGAGTTATCACTCCAGCCAATATCCAACTGAGAAGCAGAAACAGGGTTGGCAACCAGGTTACCCGGAGCAGCCGGAACTGCTGGTACAAAAGGAGTTGTGGCAGTTGATTCATTTGAATAATCTGAATTCCCATACGAATTATACGCCCGTATACGATACGTATAGCTTGTGTTCTCCATTAACCCGCTACTACTGTAACCTGTAACATTGGCTCCAACGGTGGCAATCTCGCTGAAGGCACCAGCCCCTGTTTTTCTTTCAACCCTGAAGCCTGTTTCATTGTCGGAATTATCTGTCCACAAAAGGTCGACCTGTTCTGCAGAAATTGGAGATGCTGACAGGGCTGAGGGAGCTAAAGGAGCAGTCGGATTTGAAACAATAACCAGTTCAGGCTTATCAGTTGCAGCCTCCCTGCTGTTGAAATTTATTGTAGGAGAACTTACCGTTGCTGAGTAAAATACCAAACTTATAATTTTATCGCTGCTGCCAAACTGACTTTGAACATAAGAGGTAATATCCCATTCGTAATAGCCTGGTGTTGCAGGCATTGACGTTGTAGCAATAATTGTTCCTTCAGCAGGTGCATTGTTCCATGTAATACCAGTCTCGGTCCATGAATCGGAAACCTGGTGAACATTCATAATCATGGCAACCGCTGAACTTGCATACGTGCGGACGACAGCACTTGATATCACTGTGATTCCGGAAGAGGAAAGATCAAATTTCACGAATGTCTTTCTGAAATTGGTAGTGGTACCTTTCTTTACGATGAGTGACGTTGCTGTACCATAATTAATCGTAGCATTTGCATCATGAATGTACGAATCGGCCGAGGGGTTATAAGATTGCGCTTTTAATGGCTTGTAATATGGCAGCAAAAGCATTACCAATGCTATGATGGAAAAGAAATATAACCTGCTTGTTCTGAAGTGCATCTTCATGGAATATTTGAGTTTATGTAGCTTAAATGCTGCCAAAAGAATCGGTAATTTCACTATTTATTTTCATTGCTGAGTTCATTTTCATGTAAGGCATTTTTTTAATGCATCCGGTCTTAATTTCTATCAATACAAAATTTTATCAAAAACGGAGCTATTAATGCTCAATTCAGCCTTCTGAATTAAATCAGCAATATATTTCGAATAATTATGGTCAGTTATCGACGACCTAACAACTTCCCTGCATTTTTCGAATGAACGGTATCCCAGAGATTTCTTTTGTAAGATGCAAATCAGCACAAACTCATCTTCAAACTCCATCACTTCACTGGTTTGATTTTCCTGCAAAGCCCTGGTTGTTTCCTTTATGGCAGCTTTAGTGGCATTATCTTCTTCGGGAGAATAAACTGAATCGTTGAAATTAACATCCTGCTGGAAAAATGAAACTCCCGGGGCAAATGTAAACGCCCTGATTTTAATCTCTCTTTCCTGTGCTGCATTTCCATCGCAAATATCCTTGATACTTTGAATTGCAGCGAATGCTTCTTCTTTGGTTTTTGCGGTCCCATCCGGTTTGTAAACAATTCTATAGATTTTAGCCTTAGTAATGTACCCTGACCTGTAAAGGTTGTCCTTTTCATTTTCGTACGATTCTTTCAAATCGCCTTCGGTTATCCTGAAGACTTTTTTATCAAGAACTGTTTTCAAACTATTCACCATATTACTGAACCTGTAACTGAAATAAACATCTTCACTGTATTGAACTGGTCCGTAAATCACCTGGTTTTGTTGTTTGGCTTCAAGCCGCCGCTGATTTTCCTTTTCAAGTGAGCTGAGAAAGCCAGAGTAAGTAATATCTGTTTCGATTCCGTATTTTTTTGCTGCAAGTTGCTGTACTTTGATGCTTTTAATAGTATCCAGGGTTTTCTGCTTAAGCATATCGGTGGGTGTTTTGCCGTCAAATGACTGGTTCCAGAATCCTTCATTGTATTCGCAGCCATATACCGTGCGGTAAAACTGAATTACGTAAGGGCGCAGGCGCTTGCTTTGCTGCATAAACTCCCTGACAATAACCGGTTCATTTTCGATTTGGGCCAATATTGCTGTGTCGGGTATATCTTGCTCTGATTTACAAGTTAATACGCAAAGTAAAAAGAACAAACTTAAACCTGCATTCCTGTGGTTCATTATGAATACGCCCGGTTTAATCATGTTTTGTTAATTTCACTTTGTTAAAGCTTCGGCACCCGCCTCCAGGCAATAAAACTAACCCGGATAGACACTCTGCCAATTCAGCCATAAAATTACTGCAAATAATTTAAGCTGATGTTTCAGTAATCTTCAATTAAGTTTCTTGATTGACCAGAATTTGATGATTACTTTTTGCATTAAACCCTTGATTCGATAAACATATTCTATGGCACGATACTTATGGGGAATCGGCCAGCGTACGATTTGGCATGAAAGGTCATTCTTAAATAAGGCACATTTTCCATATAGATTGGTTGTATTATAACAGGCATATATCTTTAACCGGATTTCACTGAACAATATAATGATCACTACTTTTGGACTTAAAAATATTCGGGCAATTGAGTAACTCAGATGAACGATAAAGAAACCGAATAAGTAATATAGGGGATTACATTTGAACCGTAAAATATTTTCACAATACTGTTTAACAAAATAGGAGCTTATGAAACTGCGAATTTTACCTGTGCTGCTCTTGCTATTCCTTCCGGGAACCGGACAATTGCTGTTTGCGCAATCAGTAACCGTAAAAGGAACAATTATTTCGGAAGAAGACGGAAAGACCATACCCGGTGTAAATGTGATGGTAAAAGGAACCACGCGTGGAACTGTTACAGATGTGAATGGCAGATATTCTTTACAGGCTGCCCCACAGGATGTGCTTGTATTTTCATTTGTCGGTTTTCAGCAAACTGAAATCAAGGTTGGAACCCTTGCCGAAATAAACATCACTTTAAAAACGGAGGCAAAGGTGCTTGACGAAATTGTGGTTATTGGTTATGGCAGTAAGAAGAGAAGTGATATGCTTGGTTCGGTAAGCACTGTTAAAACCGATAAAATGATTGCCCGGCCTTCAACTGACCTCCAGGGAATGCTGAAGGGTCAGGTAGCAGGATTAGTTGTCAGTGTTGGTACGGCCCGTCCCGGAGGGAGTTCCAATGTGCTTCTCCGGGGAACCAATTCACTCAAAGGAGGCACTGGCCCTCTTTACGTCGTTGATGGATTTCCGGTTAGCTCCATTAATGATATAAACGTTGATGATATTGAATCCATCAGCGTTCTGAAAGATGCTTCTGCCCAGGGAATCTATGGTGCACGTGCTTCGAACGGGGTTATACTGATTACCACCCGAAGGGGTTCGGATACCAAAGGCAAAATCAACGTAAACTATGACAGCTATTACAGTATACAAAATGTGAAGCCAAATTTTGAGGTCTTCTCGCCGGAAGAATATATTCAATTAAGACGTGAGGCATTCAGAGGCGACAAGGCAACGGCTGGCAACGGCTGGACAGGCGAATATCTTCCTGATGAAAATATTTTCACACCAGTGGAACAGGAAAATATTAAAAATCAGAACTATGTGGACTGGCTTGATCTTGCTTTTAAGAAAAACGTTCCCCTGACCAAGCATGACGTTACAATGAGCGGTGGAAATGAAAACACTCAATTTTCAGCTTCATTAGGGTATTACTACCAGGACGGTGTGCGTTACAGCAGCGATTATAAAAGATATACAGGTAAACTATCACTCGATCAGAAAGTTAGCAACTGGATGAAAGTTGGCCTTACCGCATACTATGCCAACTCATCACAAAACCAGGAGAACAATTCCTGGGTGGATTTTATTACATTTTCACCCATAGCACAAGTATACGACTCTACAGGTGCGCTGAATCTATACCCCTTAGGTGATTTCAAATCAGTAAATCCCCTATACTGGGAACAGACAAGAAGCTTTACAATATTTGGTAATCGTGGTATTTACAATGGATACCTTGAAATTAAGCCATTCGAAGGATTTAAATACCGTTTAAATGCCAGTATGGACCTCAGATCGAATGAAACTGACGATTTCAGGTCAAAAGAAGACCCCAGCAGTGTTTTGGGGAAAGGTTATGCCGAAGCTACATTCGATCAGGATAAAAATTACCTTCTTGAGAATATCTTCACCTACGAAAGGACTCTGTCAAACAACCACCGGTTCGATATCACTTTGATGCAAAGTGCCAATAAACGTCAAAGTACTTCCACATCATCTATTGCAACCTCACTCGGTAACGATTTTTTTGGCATAAACAGCCTTGGTTCAGCCCTTGAAACCGCCACGGCACGTGATCATGAAGAATATGCAATGCTCTCCTTTATGGGCAGGGTTAATTATATAATCAACGACCGCTACCTACTGAATTTCACATTACGTGCTGATGGATCATCCGTATTTGGTGCAAATAATAAATGGGGATATTTTCCATCAGGAGCAGTTGCCTGGAATATGCACAAGGAAGCCTTCTTAAGTAATATAGCATGGATTGATGAATCAAAACTTAGAATCAGTTACGGCCAGATCGGTAATGAAGCAATTCCTCCCTATGGAAGCCTCTCGACAGCCAATAATGCATTTTATGTCAGCAACGGAACGCCGATTGTCGGCTATTTGCCGGGAACCAGCCTTCCAAATCCGAATCTCCGATGGGAAACAACCACAACTTTCAATATCGGTTATGATTTTGCCATGTTCAAACAGCGCTTAAAAGGAACTGTTGATGTTTACAAGCGTATTACCACCGACCTTCTTGTTGACAGGAATATTCCAACCAGCCTTGGTTACTCCAAAATGCCCGATAACCTTGGTGGAATCCAGAATAAGGGTATTGAAGCCAGTTTGACCGGATATGTGGTTTCAAACAAAGAATTTACCTGGATGATTGGCGGCACGTATACTCTGAACCGAAATAAACTCACCAAAGGTGTACTTCAGGATCAGGAAACCGGAGAATATATTGATGATGTGGCTAACAAATGGTTCATTGGAGAACCAATAAATGTATATTATGATTATCAGTATATAGGTATTTGGCAAATAAGCGATTCGCTCAATAATTATTACATGCCAAAAGCCCGGCCGGGTGATGTTAAAATAAACAATGTTACAGGGCCGAACGGAGTAACTGATTCATTAATAACCGCTGACGACCGGGTTATTATTTACCGCGACCCAAAATGGATAGCCTCATTCAACACATCATTTGCCTATAAGGGAATTGAACTTTCGGCAGATGTTTATATAGTAAAAGGAGTAATTAAAAGCAGTCCGTTTATGTCGGATGTCAATTATGGAGGTTCACTTCAGGGATATAAGAACGGAATTAAGCGGGATTACTGGTTGCCGGAAAATCCTATAAATACGACCTTCAGACCTCACGAAACTGTTACTTCCGAATACCGTGGAGCTCTCGATTACCAGGATGCGTCCTATATCCGGCTCACCAATGTTACCCTTGCTTATAATCTTCCCTTAAAATGGGTGAAGGCTGCTAAACTCGGCAAGGTAAGAGTGTATCTCAGGGGCGACAATCTGATCACTATAACAGATTACCTGTCGATCAGTCCGGAAACAAATCCCGATTCCTACCCGGAAACCGTGAATTACACTTTTGGAATTAATGTCAACTTTTAATCATTTCCCCCAAAAAAGCATAAAATGAAAGGCAGGAAAATATACTTTACCGGAGCATTAATACTTTTAACAGGTCTTTGGGGTTGTAAAGACTTCCTTGTGGAAGAAAACCCTTCGGATGTAACTACAGACTTCCTCTATTATACAAAAGATGGCTTACAATCGGCAGTTAATGGCTTATATTCGCTGGACAGGGCACAGGTTGATGATAATGAAAGCAGCGATTTCGACGTAGTATTGGGCGATTGCGGAACGGATATCGATTTTATGCGTGCAGCCCTCAACCAGGCAGTTTCACGCTACCGTCCCGACCTTAAATTTGCCGAACAAAGTCCTGTAAAAAGCTGGTGGAAAAAGGAATATATGATTATCGAAAGAGCCAACAGTATTATTACTTTTGGTCGCACTGCCGATGTCCAGGAAACTGACAAGAAGAAAATCCTTCGGGAAGCTTACATTCACAGGGCTAATTCTTATTTCTGGCTTGTGAGGAAATACGATAATATCTGGCTTAACCTCGAGCCGACCACGGCTGCAAATTTCGAAAACAGGGTTTTTACAGTTGCCTCCCAGGACGATGTTTACAAAGTTATTACCGCTGATCTTGATTCGGCTATAAGTTATTTCGGTAACGACTGGACTGTCAGGCCAGGGCAGTTTGGACTGGGAACAGCCCTCTTCCTTCGTATTGATGTGGCCTTGTGGCGGCAGGATTATTCAACCGCTGCAACCCTGGCAGAAAAGCTCATATCCGAAGGTCCTTATCAATTGGTTGACCCTGGTTCGGTTTTCACCAAAGATGCCAGAAACAATACAACTGAAGGTATTTTTGTAATGCAGTTTGATGAGTTTGCGGTAGGTGGTGCCGATGTGGGCACAGCCGGTCCTTCCGGACACAGGTTGCCGCTGGTTTTTACAGCAGATTATAAAGCAGTTCCGGGTACAATTATGGCATCGGAATATGGAGGATATGGATGGGCAAGGATTTTCCCTAACGAATACCTGCTGGGCCTGTATAATCCAAAATACGACAAGCGCTGGGATGCATGGTGGCAGCATTATTATACTTACAACAATGAAGACTATAATTTTTCAGGTCAGACTTTTAAACTGGGAGACACATTAAAATATGGAGATGGCAGTACACTAACCGGCACCAATTACTTTAAAAATATGAACGTGAGTTGCAAGAAGTATTTTGATTATGTAAAGCTGGCAAATTCAACCCGTTCATTTAGCAATATCTATGTTTACCGCTTTTCGGAAGTTTATCTAATGGCTGCTGAAGCCTTTATGCGATCAGGAAATACCGACAAAGCACTATATTATATTAATGAACTGAGGAAAAACAGAATTTCTGCAGAAGATCCAAACAGAATCCTTGCTTCTATTGATCAGGATATCCTTCTCGAAGAACATGCCCGTGAACTTGCTTTTGAAGGACGACGCTGGTTTATGCTGAAAAGGCTCGGATTACTTGTTGACCGGGTTCGGGAGTATGCCGGCACAACTATGTTCAGGGGTGTAATAGCAACTGACCCGGCATGGTATTCAGCACGCTCCAACATTAAGGATTTTAATGTCCGGTGGCCAATACCGCAACTGGAGATTGATGCTATGGGAGAATTTCCGCAAAATGAAGGATACTAGGAACCGAATCATGATTATGATTCTTGGCTAAATATCAGTTTATCAATAGCCTCTAGATTTTGGGTCATTTCCTTTTTAACCAATTCTGCAACAATAATCTCTCTTTTAACTGATGTAGACGAATCTCATGGAAAAATCAATAATTACAAATGGATTAGGCAGATCAATGATAAGATGCTTGTTCTTTTTTACGATCCTCACTTTTACAGGATTTGGCAAACTAAGTGCACAAGTGTCATTATCTCCGAGTGACGACTGTTACATTTATGCATCCGGGCCAAAAGCAGCAGAGCCTTATGGCATTATTGACCCGGATTCACTCAAGACACGTAAAAGTGTGTCGAGCGAACAATTCACACGTGAGACTTATGTAAAGTTCGATCTTGGTTCCATCGATACTACTTTCCTTACAGCAACCGTGAAACTTTATGGTTTCGTTGAGGAAGCGAAAAAAGTGCAGATTTTTTATACGGATACTGCATGGTCGGAGCTTACACTTACCGGAAACACAAGACCTTCGGGCACCTATATCGGTGACTTATTGCTTGCTGCAGGCGAAGGGTACTATTCGTGGGATGTTACCAACTACATGAATTCGGCTATAGCCAATGGTTATAATTCTGTGGCTTTTATCCTGAAAGATGTGGCTGGTGGGGTATCAACCAAAGACACCCGCTGGCATTCGAAGGAAAATGCTTCAGGCAATCATCCGATCCTTGAGTTGGTTGAAGGACAGCCGGTCATCCATCGGACAGGCACTTACTTTATTGATGATGTTTCGGGTAATGACGATAATTCGGCTGCAACACAATCAGAAGCGTGGAAAAGCCTTGATAAAATAAACAGTATCATTTTTGAAGCCGGAGATTCCATACTTTTCAGATCAGGAGGGACGTGGCAGGGACAGTTGAGTTTTAAAGGAAGCGGAAAATCCGGAAAACCAATCATAGTTGGAAAATATGGAACAGGGTCCAATCCTCTTCTTGAAGGCCAGGGATTGGTACAAAATACTATACAGCTAATCAGCCAGCAATTTATTGAATTACAGGACCTTCATATCACAAACCTTGGTCCGGCTGTTGAATTCCGAAGGGGCATTTTTATCCAGGGCGAAGATATGGGAGCCGTGAAGCATATAATCCTGAGGCGTCTTGAGGTATCTGATGTGAATGGCAGCATGGATGGAGAACCCTCCAAAAATAACGGCGGCATCTTTTTCGAGATAACCGGTTCCAATACTCCTACCTATTTCGATACATTGGTTGTTGAAGATTGCTATATACACGATGTTGACAGAACCGGAATTTCAAACCGCTCATCCTGGAGTGACCGCACCCTGACGACTGATGGCAACTGGACTCCAAGCAGGAATATGATTATCCGGAATAATATTTTTGAACATACCGGTGCCAATGCCCTGATTGTAAGGGTTGCCTTTAAACCGCTCATGGAACACAATTTATTCACCCATTGTTCTACAAAAGGGTCGGGGAATGCAAGCTTTAGTTTCAATACAAATTATGCCACATGGCAATACAACGAAGCTTGCTTTACACAGTATAATTCGGGTGATGAGGATGCCGGAGGCTTCGACAGCGATTACAATTCAAAGTTTACCCTTTTTCAGTACAATTATAGCCACGACAATGGCTATGGAGGAATGCTGGTTACAGGCGGACCCGGCAATGGCTTCAATGACGGCACAATAATGCGTTACAATATTTTTGCCAATAATCTGGATCATGTTTTCCGTACATCTGGTTCTGCCACTAACACAAAAATTTACAACAACACAATTTACAGCAGGCCAGGTATTTCGAACCTGTCAATAATGTACCACAAAAGCTGGGAAGGCTACTCTTCCAATACGCAGTATTACAACAACATTTTCCAGGTAATGGGCACCGGAACAACAGTAGATCTGGGATCGAGTACAGGAAATGTGTTTGATTATAATATTTTCTATGGGTCTTCTATTCTCAATGAACCTGCCGATGCGCATAAAATAAAACTTAACCCGTTGCTTGAGTCGCCTGATTCAACAGGAAATTTGAACCCTGCCAGCATAAATTACAGGATAAGACAATTTTCTCCTGCTATAAATTCCGGGATGGTGATACAAGGCAGCCCAAGCACAGATTTTGAAGGTAATACTGTTCCAACTTATAGCCTTCCTGACAGAGGCGCACTTGAATATACAGGCCCCACAGCAGTGGAAAACAATTCAGCTGGAGCCGATATACGCGTATACCCTAACCCTGCTCATGAATATGTGAAAGTTGAAGTTATGAATGCACCTTCGGACTATGCTCAGCTATCCATTTATTCTTCCGACAACAGGCTTGTATTCAGCCAGGCATATCCGGTTGATGGTGCCAAACTTGAATGCACTCTGCAACTTGGGGCACTTGGCCTTAGCAAGGGAATTTATTCGTTGAGAATCAGTTTCGGCAGTTCCGGTAAAATACAATCATTATTGATCATTGATTAAATTGTATTATTATGCATCAGTTTTCGGGAAAAATAGTAATAATAACAGGCATACTTGGCGTTTTCTCATGTGTTTCGCAGAAAAAGGCCGAAATTGTTGAAAACACTGTTGTTGACGCCAGGAAATGGAGTAAGGTGGAGGGGAATGTTAAGTATTCTGATTGGGTAAAATATAATGCTACTACCTTAGATCTGCTGCCGGATTTCAAGTCGGCTGAAAAGGAAGAATTCAGCCGGTATGGTGGCGACCTTTCAGCCAAAACGGAAGCGAAAGGATTCTTTTATACAAAAAAAATTGGCGAGAAATGGTGGATTATCGATCCTGACGGATATGCCTGCTTGAATGTTGCAGTTAATGGAGTGAGACCAGGAAATTCGGAACGAAATGAAAAGGCCCTGCTATCGAAATACGGAAATGCTGAGAAATGGATACTGCAAACAGAACATGATCTTATGGAGATGGGTTTTAACGGGTCCGGATGCTGGTCCGATACTAAATCCATTCAGTATGCAAACATGGATGCCAATGGCTCATTGAGTTATACGCTGATAAGTAATTTTTTTACCAATTACAGCAAGCAGCGCAACAAAATAAAAAAAGACGAAATTTCATTTGCTGTTTTCGATCCGGAATTTGAAGCATCGTGTAATGAACAGGCAATGAAACTGGCCGAAACAAATAACGATCCGAATCTGCTGGGACATTTTTCAGATAACGAACTCCCTTTCAGTGAAAAAATACTTGACGAATACCTGGGTTGCACGGATATAAATGATCCTAACTACAAAATTGCCAACTCCTGGCTTAACTCCATGGGAATAAGCAAAACACAGATTACAAAAGCTACTCATGAAGCTTTCCAGGGTTATGTTGCTGAAAAATACTACAGTATAGTTTCGGGTGCAATAGAGAAATATGACCCTAATCACTTGTACCTGGGAAGCAGGCTGCATGGAAGACCAAAACATACTGAAGCTATTGTTAAGGCCGCGGGCAAATTCTGCGATATTATCTCAATTAATTATTACGGGCAGTGGGAACCCCTGCAAAAACACTTTGATCAATGGAAATTATGGGCCGATAAGCCTGTGCTGATCACGGAATTTTATACAAAGGGCGATGATTCGGGATTGGCAAATAATTCCGGTGCAGGGTGGAGGGTTAAAACCCAGAATGACAGGGGAATTTTTTACGAAAACTTCTGCATCAAACTTATTCAAATGAATAATTGTGTTGGCTGGCACTGGTTCCGATATATGGACAATGACCCCACCGATGAAACGGCAGATCCATCGAATAACGATTCCAATAAGGGAATAGTAAACAACCTTTACGAATATTACACTCCCCTCATTAATCATATGCAACGGCTTAACATGAACCGTTACAGGCTGATCAAATATTTCAGGAAGAATGACATCATTTGATAAAAAGACTTACTTTCGGAAAAATATATCTGACCTTTAGCGTTGACTAAATGTTCCGGGCCTCCCTGATAATAATTTTTCTGGCATCGCTTCCGTCCATAATTTGGGGGCAGGATAACGGATTTCTTTTCCGTCATTTAACAACAAACGAAGGATTATCGCATAACTCTGTGTATGCAATTGAAGAAGATGACAATGGTTTCATCTGGATTGGCACCCGCAATGGCCTGAATCGCTACGATGGCTATTCATTCAGAATTTACAACAATAATAACAGCAAACTCAGGAATGCCTATATCAATGATATTTTTAAGGATGCCAAAGGAAGGATTTGGGTTGGTACGCAGGAAACCGGACTTAGTCTGTATAATTTCGAAACCGATGATTTTACAACATTTGCATATAACCCGGCAGATCCCAAAAACCTGAGCCGAAATAACATACAAACCATAGCCGAAGATTCGAAAGGCACAATTTGGGCTGGCAGTCACGAAGATGAGCTTTACCGTGTTGATGAAAAAAATGGATCGCTGATTAAAATAAAAATTAAAGAGAATCTTCCGCCCGGTTGCTCTATTGACAGGATCAATTCAATTCTGTTCGAAAATGACTCCTTGCTATGGCTGGGAACACTTGGCGGGCTTTATACCTATAACCAGTTTTCGGGGAAAATCAATCCGGTAAAATCTACACAAGGTTTCATTAAAGCCAGGGTTTTATGTATTTACAACGAAAGTCGCGGTAAAATATGGCTCGGAACAAATGCAGGAATTGTAAAATTCGACAAGCGTACAAATGAGATCGAAACTTTAACAACTTCCAATTCAGACCTTTCGAATGATCTTATCCTGGATATTGAACGCAATCCCGACGGGCGGATCCTTATTGCTACTGATGGAGGCGGAATAAATATGTATGACCCCTCCAGCGGTTCGATAACCCAATGCATGAGCGACCCCAACAATCCAAACAGCCTGAGCAACAATTCAGTATATGAGATTTTTACCGACCGGTATAACGGGCTTTGGGTAGGCAACTACCAGGGTGGAATTAATTATTACAGCGAATTTGACTGGAAGTTTGTTCCGATCAAACACCAGGTTGACGACAAGGAAAGTTTATCCGACAACCATGTTCGTTCATTCTGCCAGGACTATGAAGGAAATGTCTGGATTGGTACCCTGAGCGGCTTGAACTCCTATAATCCCACTACCGGGAAATTCAAATTCTACTTCCTGGGGAAATCAGCCTCGGGTTCGCGACTGAATGCCGTTCTTGCAATATATGAAGATAAGGATGGCCTTCTCTGGATTGGCACATTTGGCGGAGGAATATACACATTTGACAGGAAAAAAAACAATATTACAAAGTTCCGTCACCCTGATGACCTTACCAATTCGCTGGACAAGTCAAGTATTTATGCGATCTCGGAAATCAATAACAATCTTTGTATTGCCAGTCTCGGCGGAATATACATTCTTAATAAAAACACCGGAAAACTTAAGCGGTATTCTTCTTCCAATTCACGCCTTTCGAACAATACTGTTAAAGTTATTTGTAAGGATAAGAAAGGAAATATATACCTGGGAACAAACCAGGGATTAAACCGTTTTAATCCGGAAACTGAAGAATTTGAAATTTTCCTTTATTCTGATTCCGACTCAGCTTCCCTCAGCAACAACCGCATCCTCAGTATAATTGAAGCTAAAGGCGGCAATATCATAGTTGGAACGGAAGGAGGAGGTATCAGCACACTCAATCCGGAAACAGGTAAATTCTTTACGATTTCGTCAAAAGACGGCCTTCCTGATAACGTTATTAATGCCATTATTGAAGACGACAACGGATTTTACTGGATTTCAACTAATAAAGGCCTTGTGCAGTTCGATCCGGCATCTAAAACAATCAAAACCTATACGGTTGCTGATGGTCTCCAGGGTAATGAATTTAGTCAGAATGCCTCCCTGAAAGCCCGCGATGGTAAAATTTATTTCGGGGGTACAAATGGATTCAATGCTTTTTTACCGGGAAATCTTGTTAACAATAAAAACAATCCAGTTGTATTGCTCACTGATCTATTCATTTCAGGCAAATTGGTGAAAGCCGGAATCGAAAACAGTCCCTTATCCCGGCAGTTATTCCTGCTAAAAAAACTTACACTGAGTTACGAGGAATCAAATTTCGAAATTCATTTCTCAGCCTTAGGAACCATAAACAACGGAAAATTTCAGTATTCCGTCATGATGAAAGGGATTGATAAAGGATGGAGCGAATACCGCGATATTCATTCAGTCAATTATTCGAACCTGAGACCCGGCTCATATACTTTTATGGTAAAAGCGGTTAACAACGATGGAGTTAACAGCTTAAAACCAGCACTCATCGAAATCAGGATATTGCCCCCCTGGTGGAAGTCGTGGTGGGCTTTACTACTTTATGGAATTATTATCATCGGGGCATTGGTCCTGTTTACACGATTAAATACCTCCCGTATAAACATTCAGCATCAACTGGAACTTGAACGAAAAGAAAAAGAACAAATTGAAGAACTAAATCAATTAAAACTAGGTTTCTTCACCAATATATCACACGAATTCAAAACACCACTTACTCTTATTATGGGTCACCTTGATAATCTGAAACATGCGGGGGTTGAAAAGAAAGCCGTTACACTCGACAATATAGAGCGAAATGCAAGGAGATTGCTATTCCTTATCAATCAGTTGCTTGAATTCAGAAAAGCGGAAAGCGGACTGATGAAACTGATGGCAAGCAAGGGAAACATCTTAACGTTTCTGAATGGAATAAGGGATAGTTTTATTGATCTTGCCAAAAAGAAAAACATTGTTTTCGAAATTATAACTAAAGGGAATATCCCCGAAGTATGGTTCGATGCTGAGAAAATGGAAAAGGTAATGTTCAACCTGCTTTCAAATGCATTCAAATACACTGATGATGGCGGCAGGATTGCTATTGAAGTAAATGTTGCCGACTCTTTTGATAGCAAGTTCAGAAAGATTAATCAAAGGTTTCTTGAAATAAAAGTTACCGACTCGGGAGCCGGAATTGCGCCTGACGAGATCGGACAGATATTTCAACGGTTTTACCAGGGAAAGAAGTCCCAAGGCCAAAGCGCAAAGATCGATAGCTCGGGAATAGGATTGGCTTTTACCAACCGGCTTGTCGAGTTACACCATGGCAGTATCGCTGCTACCAGCGAATTGGGCAAAGGATCGGTATTTTTAGTAAAAATACCTCTTGGCAAGGATCACCTCAAGGATGATGAAATCAAGGAAGATTCGAATTTCCAGCTAAAAATGGATTACCAGGAAATAGCAGGAACCTACCAGAAAAAAGAAGTGAGCCCTGATGACGAATTGACTTCTTTGGATGATAAGTTTCCCATTCTTTTGGTAGTAGACGACAACCCTCAGATATGTAAAGTTATTGAAGATAAATTCAAATCCTCGTTTAGGGTGATTTCGGCAAACAATGGTTTACAAGGACTGAAAGAAGCCAATGATAATCTTCCGGATGTAATTATTTCGGATATCATGATGCCGGGAATGGATGGAATTGAATTCTGTCGTAAGGTAAAAGATAATTTACTAACCTGCCACATCCCGGTGATCCTCCTTACGGCCAAGAGTGGTGATGAAAACCTTATAATCGGTATGAAAACTGGTGCTGATTCCTACATCTCAAAACCTTATAATCCCGACATTCTGCGGGTAACAGTTCATAATCTGATTTCAAACCGGAAATTGCTGAGGAGTAAATTTGCCGGCGAACCTCAACTTTTCCCTTCCGAAGTTGTAAGTAACAAACTGGATGAACAATTCCTGACAAAAATTATATCCCTTGTTGAAAATGATGTGGATTCGGATACCATTGATGTCACAAAACTCAGCCGTGAACTGGCAATGAGCCGGTCAGTGCTATACAGGAAACTTAAGGCAATCACAGGTAATTCCATACAGGATTTTGTTCGTGTGGTAAAACTCAGGAAAGCTGCCCGTCTGTTAATTGATACTGATCATCCTATAGCCGATATAGCATTTGAATCAGGGTTTTCAAACTCCAAACATTTCAGCACTGCTTTCAGAAAACAGTTTGGTAAAACCCCAAGTGAATACAGGATGAAAGCCTGAGCCATCGGTCAAAATTTCTTGCCTCATTGATCGCAGTGCTTTTTTTTGAATCGCTTGACTTCCATCACCCTTACCTGTATAATCCTTTCACTGTGAAACTTGAAAATAATCTGAGTTAATTTCATTTACTAATGTTTGAATTAATCAGAAACCTTATAGAACATTTTAGAAACCTATTCTTTTATTCAATACTATAATTTAGCTTTCAAATTATCCGCATCATATGGAAAGGACAAAAAACAGGTTGTACTTCTGGCAATTTTTCCTGCTAATAACAATTGTAGTCATGTTTCTGTTAATCATCTACTTCATATAAATTCAATATGTATTCATCCTACCCGAATACAACCTATAACAAAGAGAAAACAAGCTAAAAACGACAAACCTATGAAAAACACGACGCTTCGAATTCTATTCTTATCGATGCTGATCATTGCAGTTTCAACCCTGAATGTGAAAAGTCAGGTTCTGATGTACGATAACTTTAATTATCCGGCTGGTGATTCCATGATGTGGCATAACTGGCTAACACAACAAACAAGTCTGACTAATGCTATTCTGGTTGCAAACGAAGGCTTGTCATATACCGGATATATTTGTTCGGGAATAGGAAATGCTGCTGCCATTGGGACATCAGGACAGGATGTATTCAGGGGTTTCACTAAGCAAACTTTGCCGGGAAGCACGTTATATATGGCTTGTCTTGCAAAAGTTACAACCGGTGCTACGGGCGATGCTTTTATTACGTTTAAAGAATCGCCCACATCGCCTACAAACCTCAATTACAGAGGTAGGGTTTACGCCAAAGTGGATGGTTCTAACAACCTGGCGTTTGGTATATCCAAAGGGGCGATAACAGCACCGGCAAGTGCAAATTATACCCCTGCTTCCTATAGTCTCAATACCACATATTTGCTTGTCGTTAGATATAATATTGTTGAAGGTACCGGAAATGACAGTGCCTTTCTGTTCGTCAACCCCATTATAGCAAGTCCTGAGCCTGCGCCATCGGTAACTGCTACTGATATTTCAGCTTCGGATCTTGGTTTAGGTTCAGTATTGCTTCGTCAGGGTACAGCAGGTTCCTCTCCCACGGTAATTGTTGATGGAGTGCGGGTGGCAAAAACATGGTATCATGCACTCAATGTCAGCGATATTGCCACTTTGAGTGATTTAAGAGTCGATGCTTCTACAGTAAGTGGTTTCAATCCCAATATTTTTTCCTACAACGATACTGTTCCAGCCGGGCAAACTTCTGTTACAGTACTTGCAACCAATACCGATTGGGCGGCAACACAAACACTGAACCTGGCAACATCAATCCCAGGAGTATCTGCGATACAGGTTACTTCTGAAAATGGTTTAAATACAAATACCTATACTGTCACTCATGCCTATGCCTATCATACAGTTTCGGTTAGTGCAGCACCTGCTTCAACAGGTTCGGTCAGCGGCGGTGGAATATATGGTGAAGGACTGAGTGCAACTGTAATGGCTACGCCTGCTTCCAGCTATATTTTCCTTAACTGGACACAAAATGGTTCAATTATAAGTACCAGTGCAAATTATACTTTCACTGTAACCGCGCCTGTTGACCTGGTAGCCAATTTTGTTCCAAACGCACTAACAGTCAGTGCTTTGCCTTCACCTCCTGAAGGAGGCACAATAACAGGAGCCGGAACAGTTTCCTATGGTGCAACTACTACTCTTACTGCAATTCCCAATGCTGCGTACGATTTTTTAAACTGGACTGAGAATGGCAATGTGCTTGGTACTAACACTTCACTTACCTTATTAAATATTACTTCAAATCGTAGTATTACCGGAAATTTCCTTTTGAAAATTTACAATATAACTACTACTGCTTCGCCGGTGGAAGGAGGAATCGTTACAGGTGGAACTGCTTGCACATACGGATCAACAGTCACTCTTTCAGCGGTTCCCAACAACGGTTACATTTTTGAAAATTGGAAGGAAGCAGGCGTAATTCTTGGAACTGATCCTGTATTGGTTCTTTCCAATGTTACTGCAAACCACGATATTGTCGGCAATTTCGTTGTAAGTGTCAATACATATACAGTTACCGGGATTGCCGTTCCAACTGATGCAGGTTCCGTATCCGGATCAGGAAATGTGGTGAGCGGATCAGCCATCACACTCACGGCAACAGCTAATTCCGGGTATGCTTTTTATAACTGGACCGAAGGAACCACCGTACTTGGAACGAATCCCACGATAACAATATCCAATGTCACTGCCAATCACACCCTGCATGCCAATTTCCTGTCAACGGTAGGTATTGCAGAGAAAGCAAAATCCGGTTTGAGGGTTTATCCAACAATGTCATCAGGCATATTGAATGTGGAAGCACCTTACATAATGAATACTATTGAAGTCTTTGATGCTTCAGGAGTGAGGATTCTCATTCTGTTACCCAAAAACAGCGAATATATTTTTAATTTCTCCGGCTTCAGTGAAGGCCTTTATTTCCTTCGGATTGCTTCAGAATCAGGAATCGAAACAGCAAAGTTTTTTGTAGTGAAATAGATAATTTATTGGGTTGAGGTTTAAATTGTTTTGCAAAGTCCCGGGTCATGCCGGGACTTTTCTTAAAAATACAATTGCAAATCAGCACGATAGCCAAGTAGATTAAACTTCTTCAACAAAATGATTGGTTAAAAAAGAAACTTCTTTGAACAGTGCAGAAACCCTGCTAATTCCTCTAAATGATTAATTTTATAATCGATAAGCATGAAGTGACTGGATCGAATCCTATCAAAGGCATTAGTAACCTGGGAAGTATTCATTAACCTCTTTAATTTGACGATTAATTTTAACCTTTGTAATAAAACCATTAGCCATGAAAAATCAATTACATACTTTTATTGTCATATTGCTGATGCTGGCTTTTTCCGGAATGGTCAGTGCCCAGAATTATCATTTACAGGAAGGATTCGTCACCAATGCGCCTCCTGCAGGATGGTTACTTACAAATGTGGCATATTCAACAACTCATAATAACGGGTTGTACACCGGAACCTATTCGGCAAAAATGAAGCCTAACGAATCATTTATTATGTTCAAGGCGCTGAATACTGCTGCTATCCTTCAGTTTTATGTTAAAGTAAGGGATACAAGCAGCATTGATGATTTCCACCTGATTATTGAAAAATCCTACAACAAAATCGACTGGGTTGAAGTAGCCAAAGATCCATGCAATATGGAAAATGACTCTGTATTTCAATTGGTTAATGTTACTGTGAATGACGCGGCACCTGAACTTTACTTACGGTTCCACGCAGTTTCACTAGGCGGTACTGCTACTCTCGGACTTTGTTATATTGACGATATAAGTGTCACAAAACTGGACGTTTCCCCAAATGATGCAACACTTACAGACTTGAGTTATAATGGAATCTCATTAATCGGCTTCACAGCAGCTACTCTGGTATACAACATTGAGGTTCCTTATAGTGTTGAACAGGTTGCATTAAATGGCATACCCAATAATCCGGCTTCCACACTTACCATCACCAATCCAACCAACCTCAGAGGATATGAGGCTGACAGGACAGGTACAGTAAAAGTTACTTCTGCCGATGGAACCAATACACAATCTTATAAAATTATCTTCACAGTTTCAGATTACATCTACAGAATCGGGTTTGAATTAACCGGTGACGGAGTAATGCCTTTACCAGGCTGGAGAGGTGGATATACATACACTTCCACAACTATTCCAATGGGAAATCATGGCCTTTTTACAGGGAACGCAGCGATGAAGTTCATGCGGGGTCAGCCTGATAAAATTGGTTATCTGAATACTGCAAAGTATATTAAATCAGATACGCTATCTTTCTGGCTTGCAGTGTCTGACCCTGACGGGGTTGAACAATTAGCCGTAGCAAAAAAGGTAAACGGGGGAGTAAGTATACCCTTGGATCTGATAACCAGTGCTACTATGAGTGGAGAATGGAAATTGTTTACTTATCCTATACAGGAAGATGACAGCACTGAAATTATTCTTACACCAACCTTAACGGCAGAAGGCATAACCCGTGTCTGGATTGATGATCTTTCGCTGAAAGGGAAAAAAGTGAGCGGACTTTCCGTCCCTGAATCAAAACAAGTTAACCTTGTTTCCGTTTACCCCAATCCTACCTTTGGAGAAATGGAGATTGACCTGAAAGAAAACAACTTCGAATTCCTTACAGTTTATACTGCTGCTGGATGCAAACTATCTGACATGAAAATTGACAGAAATACATTCTCAGTAGATTTTGGCAACCTTCCGACCGGTTTTTATATCATGACATTCACCGGTGACAAAAAAACAGCAACAGTTAGATTCGTAAAGAAGTAAATTTCATACTGAAAAACTACTTTCCCGATTACAAAACAACTTGCTGTCTTCTCAACCATTTTTGATCTGATTTCAGAACTTTACTTTTTCATCACCTTGCGTAACAAACTTTGCTAGTGCACTATTGCTGACAGTTAAGGTTTGCACTTTACGGCAGAGTTCAATACCCTATATCCAATGAACCGAATTACAATTTTCCTTCTGCCTGCCTTCTGCCTTATATTGCTGAAAAGCCACGCCCAGAATGATCTTATTCAGAATACTGCGAACCGCCATACCACCTCGCTTAACGGGAAATGGAACTATATCGTTGATCCTTACGAGATGGGGTATTATGATTATAGATTCATTCCCTACGACCAGAATCCGAAGCCGCAGGACCGCGCGTATTTCACCAACTCCAAACCAAAGGATAAAACCGAACGCATCGAATACGATTTTGACAAGTCTCCTACCCTCCTTGTACCCCGCGACTGGAATTCACAAAAAGAAAACCTCTTTTACTACGAAGGAACCATCTGGTATAAGAAATCATTCGATTACGCTTTAACGGAAAAGGGAAACAGGCTGTTCGTTTATTTCGGAGCTGTTAATTACAGAGCGGATGTGTATATGAACGGTAAAAAACTTGGTGTTCATAAAGGAGGTTTTACGCCTTTCAATTTCGAGATATCCAACCTGGTTAAAGAAAAAGATAACTTCCTGATAATTAAGGTTGACAATAAGCGTAAGGCTGATGAAGTGCCAACACTCAATACCGATTGGTGGAATTACGGTGGGATAACCCGCGATGTGCAACTCGTTGAAACTCCCGGTACATTTATCAGTGATTATTTCATCCAGCTTAAAAAATCTAGCGCTGACAATATTTCCGGCTACATACAACTTGATGGAGCAAACAAAGCAGGAAAGTCCGTCGAATTAACTATACCGGGTCTTAAGCTAAAGCTAAATCAAATTACAGATGTCAATGGGTTGGTTAATATTGATGTTAAAACAGCCAATATTAAACGATGGTCAACTTCGGAACCGTTTCTTTATGATGTAACAATTACGACCGATTCAGACCAGGTTTCCGACCGCATCGGTTTCAGGAATATTGATACAAAAGGAGCTGATTTAATGCTCAATGGCAAATCAATTTTCCTGAAAGGCATTTCGATACATGAAGAAAATGCCATTAGGGGCGGAAGGGCTTACTCTCGCGAAGATGCTTTTATGCTGCTTAACTGGGCAAAAGAATTAGGATGCAACTTTGTAAGGCTCGCTCATTATCCGCATAACGAAAACATCATCCGCCTTGCCGATGAAATGGGCATATTGGTCTGGGAGGAAAATCCCGTTTACTGGACTATACAATGGACCAATCCCGAAACATTCGTTACTGCATGCAACCAATTGAAAGAAGTTGTTTCGCGCGATAAAAACAGGGCTGCCGTAATCGTTTGGTCAATGGCAAACGAAACTCCTGTTAGTGACGAAAGGAACAGCTTCCTCCACAGGCTTGTTGATACCACGCGGCATCTGGATAATACCCGGCTCATAAGTGCTGCACTCGAACAGCATGCCACTAAAGAAAATGAAATGGCGAGGACTATCACCGACCCTTTTGCTGAATTTGTGGATATTGTGAGTTTCAATCAATATATTGGCTGGTACGATGGTTTGCCTGATAAATGTTCGAAAATACAATGGATCATTGATCAGAATAAACCAGTCATTATTTCGGAACTTGGCGCCGATGCTCTCGGAGGCATGCATGGCGACAGCCTTACCCGCTGGAGCGAAGAATACCAGGAGTATTATTACAGGGAAAACCTGAAAATGGTAAATAAAATCCCTCAACTGCGCGGCACAACCCCATGGATACTGGTCGATTTCCGGTCGCCGAGGCGTGTTCTGCCTGGCATCCAGGACGGATGGAACCGCAAAGGTTTGATTTCCGAAACAGGAAATAAGAAAAAAGCATTCTTTGTACTGCAGGATTATTACAAAAAAATAAGTTTAAAATATGAATAAGACTGGATTTGATGATCTGAAAAATAAAATTGTGGTCATAACAGGCGGTGCCGGAGTAATTGGAACCGTAATGGCCCAGGGACTTGGAATGCTGGGAATGAAAACGGTAATCCTGGATATTGATCCGGAAGCTGCCAATAAAACGGCTGAAATGGTAAAACAATCCACCGGCAGCCCTTCCTGGGGAATAGCAGCCAACGTGCTTGATAAGAAATCGTTACAAGCGGCAAAAGAAACAATTAACCAGGATATAGGAAAAATCGATTTCCTTATCAACGGTGCAGGTGGCAATTCTCCTAAAGCTACCACACAGGTTGAGGAGATTCCGGAAAATGGGCTGAGTGATCTTGAATCCAGCTTTTACGGATTGCAGCTTGAAGGATTTCAAAAAGTATTTGACCTGAATTTCCTGGGAACAATTCTGCCTACCATGGTTTTTACAACCGATATGCTCGATGCAAAGAAAGGTGCCGTTTTGAATATTTCGTCACTAAACGCATTCCGGCCACTTACAAAAATACCGGCCTATTCAGCCGCTAAAGCCGCCATCAACAATTTTACTGAATGGCTGGCCGTGCACCTGGCTAAGACCGGAATCCGCGTCAACGCTGTTTCGCCCGGTTTTATCCTTACCAACCAGAACAGGTTTCTGCTTATTGATGAAACTACAGGCGGACTGAAACCAAGGGGAGAAAAAATCATCAATGGCACACCCATGGGCCGATTTGGCGAAGCTGAGGAACTTATAGGAGCAGTAGCCTTCCTCTTGTCGGATACATCAAAGTTTGTTACCGGTACGGTTCTGCTTGTTGACGGTGGCTTTAATGCATACAGCGGCGTATAAAATGAATATTGACTGAAACTTTAACCATCATGCAATTAAAAACTGACTTTAAGTATTCGTTGCTGGTTCCTACCAGCATGGGAGTCCGTATCACACCTTTGAACGGACAGCCGGTGCATAGCAGCGATACTTTCCGGATGCAGGCAACCAGTGCCGAAACCAATGTAGCAAGTATAGCCTCCTACCTCGGGCTTCCTGTAAAAGTACT
Organism: Bacteroidales bacterium; assembly: GCA_038212135.1. GTDB lineage: Bacteria > Bacteroidota > Bacteroidia > Bacteroidales > UBA4417 > UBA4417. The sequence goes on from JBBQUX010000007.1 coordinate 40,872, forward strand.
CACCAATTTTGTAAAGGACAGTCCTATCGCACGTCTGATCAAGGACAATCTTGCAAGCCGCCACATGGCATTCGAAGGAAAAGAGATAGAACAGGGAGACCCCTGGGGACACAGGCATCAGTTTAACATTGCTGACAGCGGTTTCGGTTTACGCGGCCCAAAAGTACATAACGACAGAGCAGGCGAAGTAGGCCGCCTGTTAAAAGTGACCGATTTTGACCTGGATCGCATTTTCGGCAAAGAGGGAGTACAGATAGTCCACCTTTCGGGCCTTATAGCTGCCTTGTCACCCGAAACCAGCACTTTCTGCCTTGAACTGGCCCGTGCCGCCAAAAAATACGATACACGAATCTCATTCGATCTCAATTACAGGGCCTCATTCTGGAAAGGCCGCGAACCGGAATTGCGTAAAATATTCACTGAAATTGCTTCACTTTCCGATATCCTGGTTGGAAATGAAGAAGACTTTCAGTTGTGCTTTGGCATTGCAGGTCCCGAAACCGGAGGAAAAAGCATACAGGTGCAGATTGATAATTTCATGCAGATGATAGAAGAGGTAAAAAGGACATTCCGCAACGCCTCTGTTTATGCCACCACATTGCGGCAGGTAATTAATGTTAACCGTCACCTCTGGGGCTCAATTGTGCTCGAAGAAAATAACTGGCATGTAATTGAACCACGCGAAATCGCTGTCCTCGATCGTATAGGTGGCGGCGACGGATTTGTGGGTGGGCTTTTATATGGGATTTTGAAAGGATGGGATGCCGAAAAATACATGCAGTTTGGCTGGGCCAGCGGCGCATTGGCAACTACTTTCCTCACCGATTATGCTCAGCCTTCTGATGAAGAAATGATATGGAGCATATGGGAAGGAAATGCAAGGGTAAAGCGCTAAGTTTCATACACATTTTCAATAAAACCATATTGGCTCTTCCCTCTTGAAAAACACTAAGTAAAATTTACATCTCAGGCATCAAAATAGCATAATGATTTACTACGGGCATGGTTCAGAAAATACATCCATCAGTCACGAGGAACTGAAAAAAGCCTTATCCGATGCACTCGGAAAGCTTGGACCCCGCCGTAAAATTCTCGTGGTTCCTCCTGACTTTACACGTTATCACTCACGAGCCGGACTCATTACAGAGTTAATTTGGGAGTATTATGGCTCAGCTATAAGCGATATTTTACCTGCACTCGGCACACATTATCCGATGTCGGAAGCTGAGATCAGCACTATGTTCGGAAAGGTACCTCAATCCTTATTCAGGGAACATAACTGGCGGAAAGATATTGTAACACTCGGTGAGGTGCCTGCGGAATTTGTGAGGAAAGTTTCTGAAAACCGGGTCGATTTTTCTTGGCCTGCCCAGGTAAATAAACTGCTTGTTGAAGGAAAGTTCGACCTGATTCTTTCTGTCGGGCAGGTTGTGCCGCACGAAGTAATAGGAATGGCCAATTACAATAAGAACATTTTTGTCGGCACCGGCGGTAAGGAAGGCATCAACAAAAGCCATTTCTTAGGTGCTGCCTATGGGATGGAAAGGATCATGGGCCGTGCCGATAATCCCGTGCGGCAGGTGCTGAATTACGCATCCGAAAATTTTGCATCGCACCTCCCGATTGTATACATTCATAGCGTAATAGGGCATTCGGATGAAGGAGAAATGGCAATGAAAGGACTTTTTATCGGTGACAACAGCGAATCATTCAACAAAGCAGCGGCGCTCTCTTTAAAAGTGAATTTCGAATTGCTCGATAATCCTTTGAAAAAAGTAGTTGTTTACCTCGATCCGCATGAATTTAAAAGTACATGGCTGGGGAATAAAAGCATATACCGAACCCGTATGGCCCTCGATGACGATGGCGAACTGATTGTGCTGGCTCCTGGTGTGAAGGAATTTGGAGAAGACAAGGAAATTGACCGCCTGATCCGAAAATATGGTTACCGTACAACACCTGAAATTCTAGAATTGGTAAGAAATAATCAGGAATTGCGCGATAACCTGAGTGCGGCCGCACATCTTATCCATGGTTCACACGAAAACAGGTTCAGGGTAACTTATTGTCCCGGAAAGCTATCGAAACAGGAAATTGAAAGCGTCAACTTCAGCTACGGAGAACCCGACAAAATGATGAAAAAGTATGATCCATCGAAATTGAAGGATGGATTTAATATGGTTAACGGAGAAGAAATATTCTATATTTCAAACCCTGCTCTTGGTTTATGGGCATCGAAGGATAGATTTAATCAATAAAAGTACCCGCTATGCTCAGGATTATTGCCGATGACAAAATACCATTCCTGAAAGGAGTTTTGGAGCCGTATGCCGAAATTTCTTATCTCCCTTGCAATAAAATAAACCGCGAAGCAATCAGGGATGTGGATGCTCTGCTAATTCGGACACGCACTATTTGCGATCCGGTTCTGCTTCAGGAATCAAAAGTCACATTTATAGCAACAGCTACTATCGGATTCGATCATATCGATACTGTTTACTGCGAATCGCGAAATATCCACTGGGCAAACGCTCCGGGCTGCAATTCGTCTTCAGTTCAGCAATATATTGCATCAGCACTCATTCATCTGGCGAGATTTCAAAAAACAGAACTCAAAGGGAAAACCCTTGGTATAATTGGTGTAGGAAATGTAGGTTCGAAAGTAGCAGATATTGCCAGGGCATACGGAATGAATGTTTTATTAAATGATCCACCCAGGGCGAGAAAAGAAGAGGAAAACATTTTCGAGGAGATTGATTCTCTGTTGGCCATGTCGGATATCATCACTCTGCATGTTCCGCTTTATTCAACCGGAGAGGATAAAACACTTCATCTTTTTGATGAAAAGATGATCAGTAAGATTAAACCTAGTGCCTCTCTTATTAATACTTCAAGGGGTGAAGTTATAGACACTAAAGCCCTTACAACTGCTTTGACTGAAGGAAAAATTTCTTCAGCAATTCTTGATGTTTGGGAAGATGAACCCGGCATCGATTTGGCACTAATGAACAAGGCGCTTTTAGCAACACCGCATATTGCAGGCTATTCTGCCGATGGCAAAGCCAACGGAACTGCGATGATCGTACAAGCTCTCAGCAGGCATTTCGGACTTCCGCTTACCGAATGGTTTCCAACATGGATTCCAAAACCCGTGAATCCGGATATTTTCATCGATGGCAAAGGAAAAAGCACAGAAGAAATCTTGTCAGAAGCTAATTCATTCACCTATGATATCCTGGCTGATGATCAAAGGCTACGCTCCTCTCCAAATACTTTTGAACAGCAGCGGGGTAATTACCCTATCAGAAGAGAATTTCCTGCATTTACTGTTTATAAAAAAAACATCGACCCACCTTCATCTCAAACACTTAAAAACCTGGGATTTAAGGTAATTGACAATACAAAAGATTAACAACTGTAAAATAACCACAAGAAAATGAATGAATTAGCTGATATTGGATTGGTTGGACTGGCAGTAATGGGCGAAAACCTGGTATTGAATATGGAAAGCAAAGGCTTTACAGTAGCCGTATTTAACCGCACCACCGATAAGGTCGATCATTTTACAAACGGCAGGGGAAAGGACAAAAAAATCATTGGTTGCCATTCCGTCAGCGAACTGGTCCAAAATCTGAAAACTCCCCGAAAAGTAATGTTAATGGTTAAGGCTGGTAAAGCAGTGGATAATTTTATTGAATTACTTATTCCCCATCTCGAAGCAGGCGATATTATCATCGACGGAGGCAATACTTTATTTACTGACACCAACAGACGAACCAAATATCTTGAAGAAAAAGGACTTCTGTTTATTGGAACCGGCGTTTCGGGAGGCGAAGAAGGTGCACTACTGGGTCCATCCATTATGCCGGGAGGTTCAAACAAGGCCTGGCCTTTTGTTAAACCGATTTTCCAGGCGATTGCAGCAAAGGTAGCCGATGGAACTCCTTGCTGCGACTGGGTTGGCGAAAACGGAGCCGGTCATTTTGTAAAAATGGTGCACAACGGTATTGAGTATGGCGACATGCAGCTTATTTGCGAGGCTTATCAAATTATGAAAGATCTGCTTGGCATGACTGCCGCCGAGATGCATGATGTATTTGCCACCTGGAACAAGGGCGACCTCGAAAGCTATCTTATTGAAATTACCCGCGATATTTTAGAATTTAAAGATGAAAACGGAAATCCGCTTGTCGATAAAATACTGGATACCGCAGGCCAAAAAGGAACCGGGAAATGGACAGGCATTGCAGCTCTCGAACTCGGGGTACCTCTCACGCTGATCGGAGAGTCTGTTTTTGCCAGGATATTGTCTTCACAAAAAGACGAACGGGTGGAAGCGGCTAAACTACTTCAAACTCCAAAACTAAAATTTGAAGGCGACAGAGAACAATTCATCAATGATATTGAAAATGCTCTTTTTGCATCCAAGCTGGTTTCTTATGCCCAGGGCTACCTGCTTATGAAGGCCGCTGCCATAGAATATGGCTGGAATCTCAATTATGGTGGTATCGCTATGTTATGGAGAGGTGGATGCATCATCCGTTCAGTATTCCTTGGGATGATCAGAGAGGCATATGATCAAAATCCTGACCTTAAAAATCTGCTTCTTGATCCCTATTTTAAAGAAAAAGTGATGCATACACAGGAAGGCTGGCGCAGGGTTGTTACAACTGCCATTCAGCACGGGATTTCAGTACCTGCATTGGCAACAGCACTTACCTATTTCGATGGGTATCGTTCTGAATACCTTCCGGCCAACCTTTTACAAGCACAACGCGATTATTTCGGTGCTCACACCTACGAAAGGACTGACAAACCAAGAGGTGAATTCTTCCACACCAACTGGACAGGCCGTGGTGGCGATACTTCTTCTTCTACCTACAACGTATAAAGCTTCAACTTGTCGATCCGTTATAATGAAAAATAACAATATAGTTAGACTTCAGAAGGGCTGCAATCAGTTCAGGTTTTTAATCTGGGTGATTGTTTTTGTTCTCCTGGGTTTAACTTCCTCAAACCTTGATGCCCAGAACCGCAAGATTGCCTTATTTGGGTCATCAGTAGCCAATGCCTCCGGCGACACAACCGGCGCAGGCGGTTATGCAGGTTCACTTACCCGGTTGCTGAGTATTCGTGGCTGGGAAGTGGTGAATATTTCGCGGGGCGGCGATAATACGACAAAAATTCTGCAGCGGTTCGAAACTCAACTCCTGCCTGCAAAACCAAAGTACGTTATCATTGGTCTTTCACTTGGAAATGAAGGCATAATGGTGGCCACGGAACTTGCCAGGAACCGGGCTTTCGAGAAATACCGCAGCGGGTTGTTCAACCTAATACGGTTATGCCGGCTAAACGAATTGTACCCGATAGTAGCCGGTTGCTATGCCCGGAATGATTTCCAGCCTCAGCAGTACGAAGCAACACGGAGAATGAACCTGATTATCAATACATGGGATGTACCAAGCATCAATATGCTCGGACCTATCGACAATGGTAAAGGCAACTGGCTGGAAGGATATTATCACGACAAGTCACATCCTGATTTTAAAGGTCATCGGGAGATGTATTTTGCTATTGTTCCAAGTTTATTCGAAGCAATAGAAGCTGGAAAACCAGTTCCTTCTAAAATCAGGAGCACCGGATATGTATCTATAAAAAAATCAGATAACTCCGGGTCATTATCTTTTATACCGGATGATACAATTCATTCATGGTCTATCAGTTTTTTAGTGCGGACAATCGGGCAAGGCACAGTGGCCGCTATTAACCCGGGCAAACATGCATCAGCAATTGAGATTACAGGAGGCAAAATCAAATACCAGTCTGTTACAGAATCTGTTCTTGAAAATGACACTACAAGCGAGAATAAAGCCTGGCAATATATCGTAGTAACACATCAATACGCATCGGGCACAACCACTTTTTATTCCAATGGTAAAGAAGCCGGAACTTTATCAGAATCAATTGACTTTAAAGAATTTGTGCTAGGAGGATATGGCAATGCCAAGTCAACATCTGCACCGGATGAAGCCGGGTTTAAAGATCTGTTCATATACCGGTCAGTGTTGAATTATGATGAAGTGAAGGCATTATATTACGATCAGTTGATACAATCAAGCCTTGAAGTTTATGCCCCGCTAAACGATGATATTTTTAAACCGGGAGAACCTGTAAAGAACCTTGCACAAAGCATGTCGAAACTTATTTGCCGGGGAGCAAACCTGGTTCCAGTGAAATAATATTAAAACCAGAGCAATGAAAGAATTTATTAATGCCAATTTTATGCTGCACAATTCCTTTGCAAAGGATTTGTATCATATTTACTCTGAAAAGCGACCTGTCATTGACTACCATTGCCACCTGAGTCCAAAGGACATCGCGTTGGATCGCCGGTTTAATTCCATTACCGAAGCATGGCTCAAAGGCGATCACTACAAGTGGAGGGCAATGCGTACCAATGGTATCAGCGAAAAATTTATTACCGGACAAGCCAGTGACTACGAAAAATTTGAAATGTGGGCTGAAACCGTTCCTTATACATTACGGAACCCGCTTTATCATTGGTCGCACCTGGAATTGAACCGGTATTTCGATGTTCACAGCTTGCTTAGTAAGGCTACTGCCCGGGAAATTTATAACGAAACCACAGAAAAGCTACAAAGTGCTGAATACTCAGTGCGAAACCTCTTACTCAAAATGAACGTGGAAGTAGTCTGTACCACTGATGATCCTATTGACGATCTTCAATACCATCAGCAATTACAGCAGGAAAATTTCGCCGTTAAAGTTATTCCGGCATGGAGGCCTGATAAGGCAATGGCTGTAGAAAATGTTTCATCCTTCAATAAATACCTGGATCAACTGGAAGCCTGTTCAAACAAGACTATCGACAGCTTCGATAATTTAATGGATGCGCTTGCAGTCAGGCACGAATACTTTCATCAGAATGGCTGCCGGCTATCCGATCATGGACTTGATACTTTCTATGCCGAAGAATATACGGAATCCGAAATTCGTGCGATTTTTCTAAAACTTCGTGATGAAAAATTATTGGATAGCATTGAAACCTGTAAGTTCAAATCGGCCATGCTATTTCATTTCGGGGTGATGGATGCTGAAGCAGGCTGGGTACAACAGTTTCATATCGGAGCCTTGCGCAGCAATAATTCACTAATGCTTCGACGAATCGGCCCCGACACTGGCTTTGATTCTATTGGGGATCAAACTGTTGCCGGCAGCATGGCAAAATTTCTCGACAAGCTCAATTCAGAAGGAAAACTGGCCAGGACAATCCTTTACAATCTGAATCCCACCGGAAATGAAGTTTATGCAACAATGACCGGTAATTTCCAGGATGGCTCGGTTCCAGGGAAAATACAATGGGGGGCACCCTGGTGGTTCCTCGATCAGAAATTCGGGATGGAAAAACATTTAGATGCACTTTCATCTCTTGGTTTGTTGAGCCGATTTGTCGGAATGCTGACCGATTCAAGGAGTTTTCTCTCCTTCCCAAGGCATGAGTATTTCAGGCGAATTCTCTGCAACATCCTTGGAAACGATATAGAAAAAGGGGAATTACCTGAAGATATTAATTTGATTGGCGAAATGGTATCCGGTATTTCTTACCAAAATGCCAGGAAATATTTTGATTTCTGGAAGTAGATTTTAATATCCATGAGTTATCCTTTCACCGGTAAACATTTTAAAATAACCTAACTGAATCAGGAATGATGAAAAATAATCAAGAATCAACTCAAAAAATCGGGAACTACCGTTGGACAATCGTTTCACTTGTATTCTTTGCTACCACTGTCAACTATCTCGACCGGCAGGTGATAAGCCTGTTGAAACCTGTTCTGGAAAAAGAATTCAGCTGGACTGAAACTGATTACTCAAATATTGTGATCGCATTTCAACTGGCTTATGCAATCGGATTACTTGGATTCGGAAGAATTATCGATAAAATCGGCACAAAACTAGGTTATGCATTATCACTAACCGTGTGGAGTTTAGCAGCGATTGCTCATGCCCTTGCAAAGAGTACATTTGGATTCGGTGTTGCCCGCGCTGCTCTCGGACTGAGTGAAGCCGGTAACTTCCCCGCCGCGGTAAAAACTGTAGCCGAATGGTTCCCAAAGAAAGAAAGAGCCCTGGCCACAGGCATTTTCAATTCAGGATCAAATATCGGAGCCATTATCGCTCCAATTGCTGTCCCCTGGATTGCTGTAACCTGGGGATGGCAGGAAGCTTTCATTATTACCGGTGCAATAGGATTAATTTGGCTTATTTTCTGGTTTATCTTTTACGAAATCCCTTCTAAACAGAAAAGGCTTAAAAAACCTGAATATGAATATATTCATAGTGACCAGGAAGAAGTATCAGGAAATACAGAATCAGTTAAATGGGCAAAGCTACTTGGTTTTAAACAGACATGGGCTTTTGTGATTGGCAAATTTATGACCGATCCTATCTGGTGGTTCCTGTTATTCTGGCTTCCATCGTTCCTCAAAACCGAATACAATATGACCGGAACTCAGGTAAGCCTTCCTATCGCCCTGGTTTACACCATGACATGTTTTGGAAGCATCGGTGGAGGATGGCTTTCAGGATTTCTTATAAGGAAAGGATGGCCGGTATTTAAAGCACGAAAGACTTCCATGCTGTTGTTTGCCTTGCTCGTTGTACCGGTAGTTGCCGCCCAGGCTGTGGGAAAAATTAACCCCTGGATTGCTGTTGTGGTTATTGGGATCGCAGCTTCAGCACACCAGGCATGGTCAGCTAACATGTACACCATTTCATCGGATATGTTTCCTAAAAAGGCAGTAGGATCTGTAGTAGGGATCGGCTCTATGGCAGGTGCAATCGGCGGGATACTTATCGCAAGGCTTGCCGGTGTTTTATTGGATCATTACAAAGAATTGGGACATATCGAAACAGGATATTATATCATGTTCATAATCTCCGGGCTTGCCTATCTTACCGCCTGGACCATTATACACCTGCTCGCTCCAAAGATGAAAACTGTCGCAGTTTAAACCGTTTATTCCAGTATTATAAGACTGTTGAACAAAAAACTACATTTCTATTCTGCAGGAAAATCTAACCCATTGCTGAGATTGACCGCTTTAATGCCGGAATAGAGACTACAGCACTTAAAACCATTGTTACAACTAATTGCATAAGCAGAAATATCGGCTGTGATTCATCAACCACGAATGCCCACGAAAACACTATCCAATACATAAAATAGCAGAAAATTTTGCTTAAAAGCACTGAAGTAAACATTGAAATAAAAGGATTGTGTGTTTTTTTGTAAAATGCAATGAATAACCAAACATTCAAAATCAGTTCACTCATGATGATCAGCATCTTTACCGGTGCCGGATGACCTGAAACTAAAAATGAAAAAAGTGGCAATACCATGGCAATAATATATGCATTATAACGCGACGTTAAAATAAGGGCAATTACAAGCATTATGCGCATTGGTTCAATGAAATATAAAGGTATTCCGATTACATGCGAAAGTGCTGGCATCAGTAAAATGAATCCTAAAGCGATACTATCTATAAGAAAAGTTCGCGATATTGTAAATGACAAAATTCTTTTTATACTAATGTTCATCATGTTTATAAAGGATTATTGATTGTAACTGTAAAGATACTACTATACAGGGATTACAAAATAAATTTCTATATTCTGTACCTTTTAGGGTGTGTAACTGAGTGTGTAATTAAAATTCAAATGTCCGTAAATCATTAATATACAGATATATATAATTAATATTTGTATCATAATTTACGATGTGTATAGCTCAGAATAAAAGCCGAAATATCATTTAATTAAATCAAATAATACTACCAGTTTGCAGCACTCTCAAACATGCTGTTTTTTTATTCATCTGTTACTGACATCACCTAAAGGGACAAAAGGACTGGATTTACTTCCGGTACTTTTCTTTCAGACTTTTTGTACTCTTTTCCCCTTCCAATTTATAAGGTAAACTCCGGCAAGGATCAAGCCCATGCAACCCAAATGAAGCAAGGTCACTTTTTCGCCATAAAGCATTCCCCACATAATGGCAAATATGGGGATGATATATGTTACCGATGATGCGGCAACCGGGGTTGAATAACGTATAAGGCTGTTCATCAGCATCATGGCAAGTGCCGAGCCTACGATACCGAGTGCCGCGAGTGCAAGCAGATGTGTAGGCCATTCGGGATTCGCCATTGCAGGTGCAAAATCAACCGTTAACAAGTAAATTAATGCTACAGGACCGATAAACAGAAATGAAAACGATGTAACCTGAAGTCCTGTGAGATGTGGTAAATTTGATTTAATCTGGTTGATGCTGATGGCATAAAAGCTCGTTGCCAGCACAATTAACAATGCGTAACTGTTAACAGTACCTAACTGAAATCCTTCACCCGCCAGGATTAACCCTGTAGCACCTGCAAGACCCAATGAAAGTCCTGCTACCTGCAACCACCTGAACACCATCCGGTGAAAAAGCAGTCCGATTATAAGCGTAAAAACCGGTGTAAGGGAGTTTAGTATCCCAGCCACGGAACTGTCGATCTGAGTTTCGGCTTCCATAAACATGAAAGCCGGGAAAAAGCTGCCGATAAAACCAGTTACCAGTAAGCTTTTCAAATCTTTAAACTTCAATTTTCTGATCTGTTGGATCGCGATTGGTAACAATACCAGCGAGGCCATTAAAATACGCAAAGCTGCTGCCTGGTAGCTACTAAAACTTTCCAGCCCGATTTTCATCAGAATAAACGAACTGCCCCAGATAAATGCCAATATCATTAAAATGGTAAACTGGAACCATCGTTTTTGCCAGATCATAGGTTTGAGTTGTAGAAGCGAAAGATAATTGAAAAGTTTGGACTGAAACAGTAATCCGACAAGTCACAGTAAATCAACAATTGCAGGATGATTAAGTTCAGCCATAAACGGGTTTATAAGAACTACCCACACTTCATAATTTCGAAAGTACAATTGCAATTGGGATTTCTGCATAAAATTCTATCATTGATAAAAACATGTTGAAGAACCAGTATGGATGAAAAAAGCAGGATATAACTCTGTTTCAGAACACAAGGCAGATGCTCTTAATGATTAAAAAATCCTGATTAATTATGTGCGTTATTCCGAATTTCGGAATTAAAATAATCAAGTCGTACCTGTAGATTCACTAATTGGTATTCCAGTTCGCTGATCCGGCTTTCGGGTTTATACAAAACATCTGATTGAGCGCGGATCTGCATTTCCCTTTCTTCCTTATTTCTGAGAAGCTTAAATTTCCTGATTTTGCCCAATTTATCCGTTTGAACCTGGTACTCGGCCTTAGCATGTCCGATAGCCTGCTTAACATCCGCAATGTCCTTTTCAATCCTGTTTAGCGAATCTGCAATGGCTTGTTTTATTTCAAGTTCAACCTTTTTCTCTGCATTGCGCCTGATAGAATCTTTAAGAACAGAACTTACCAACATGTTGTCATTCGGTGGTCATTCGTAAATTGCAGATGGGAAACAGGCTTAATAATTTACGATTTTAGATTTACGAGGTACGATTGGGGGGGATTTACATTTCTTATTCGTAAAACATCCTGATTATTCGTAAATTGTCATTCGTAAATAGTAAATTTCTTTTTTCCAGCAGGGCTTTTTCCTTTAAAAGGAAATTTAGCATCTTTTCATAAGCTATCAATTTTAAAAGCAGAAACTAACGAACATAAACTATCAGGCTTTCTTTCCGGAAACCCATTTTTTTACATAAAGGTAGTCGATATAATACAAAAACCGGATGGAAAATCCATTGGTCTGAGGCGAACTAATGGTGTTGCCTAAATCGGGGAAATAATTTTTAACCAATTCGTCGTTCACACTATAAATTGAGTTTTTCCACATCATGTTGAGTTCGCTGCCCGGTGCAAAATACCAACCGAAATTCAGATCGGCAGTGAGGGCGTTGAAGTTAATATCAGGATTCTTTTCGTATTCGGCTGGTGATAGTGAACCCTCATTCTGAAGGGTATAATATTCAAAATAATCAGCCTTCGACCAGTAATGGCGGGTCCTGAAAGTAAGCGACATTTTGGTATTGAAAATAAACCTTACATTCAGGATATTGCTGACAGTTGTAATATCACGTTTGCCAAACCAGGTTGTCATATCTCCTTGCTGATCGTACTCAGTTTCGACCCAGCCGTAATCACTCAGGTTTTTATCATAATGAAGTGAAAATGAAATCATAAACCTGTCGGTAAAACGCATACGTGGCGTTGCTTCAATAAAATATATGAAATTGTTGTTTTCGGGCGAATTCACAAATCCAATTGTATTTTCATACCGGAATTTTTTACGGCTGTCGCTCACCACATCCCATATTACTTCGTAGTTAAAAGGACGTTTGTAATCCATTCCCCAGGTGCGGCTTTCGTAATGGTCGTGGGTTCCCAGCGGTCGCAAAGTCAGTTCGATGTGGTTATTCCAGTAGTTCTGAAAAGCGGTGGAATTACTTAAGTTGAATTCCAGGTCAGTGTATCTGTAGGGTTTTACCAAAGTAGAGTATTCGGCAAGAAACCGGGTTTGCGAATTTCTGATTTTCCATACCGGGTCAAAAATTTTATGCGTTAAACTTAGCTTGTTGATAGCCTCGTTATTTCGCAGCAGAAAACCCATTTCGTTAGGATCGTAAGTTGCTCCTGTTTCCTGACGCAACAACTGATACTGGAATTTCCCTGTTGATTTCGAAATAGAAGCAAGGTACTGATGGCCAAATCCGGAAGAGTCGCCGCTGTAGTATTTCTGACTAACATTGAAACGACCAAGGAAACTGAAAGTGCTTTTGTTATTCTGTAATTTCGACTCAACACCACTAACATTTGCCGCATAATTTGTTGAAGGCTGCCAATAGTTTGTATTAATAAGTGTGATGTACGAATTGTTTTTCAGATTCTGATCGATTACCGATACATTGTAATTTGTGAATGGCTGTGTGAGAATATTTCGCGTGGAATGGTTCTCTTCGTTTTGGAGGACAGCATACGTATTTGAAGTCATGGCATTAAAAAAACCTACTCCCAGGCCTTTTGCATTACGACCCGAAATTTTGGTTGCATTAATAATATCAGACTGATCCGGATTCGAAATCACTTTTTCTCTATCAGTAACACTGTCGTAAGCTGCATAATAATTTCGGGGAAATCCTCCTACTCTGCGTGAATAAAAAATCTCGCATTTCTCGAATAACTCAGTGGCTTCGGTAAAAAACTGTCTTTTTTCGTTATACCTCACTTCAAAAGGCGTGAGGTTAAGAATAATATCATCCGATTGCACCTGCCCGAAATCAGGAATCAGCATCATATCAAGGGTGTAGGCCTCATTAATACCGTACCGGAGGTCCATGCCACCACGGAGCGAATATTGCCATTTGTTGCTGACTGGATTTTTTTCTGTATATCCTGTTACATAAGGCGAAAACGAAAGCCTGAGCGGCGGATTCACATTCTCAATTCCCGTTAAGGTTCCGTAATATTTAAAAATATCCTTTGTCTTATTATCAACATACGACCAGGTTGACCATTCCTGAGTGCGTTTCAGGTTTCGCCACATATTTATTCCCCATACCTGCTTGTCAGTTTTAGCAAACCGCAATGCCGACCATGGAATTTTAAGTTCGGTAGTCCAACTGTCGCTGTTAACGGAAGCAGCACTTTCCCAAACCGCATCCCAGGTAACATCCTGGCCGACAGCCGAGTACTTGCAATCATTCTGCAGTCCGGCAGGGCTCACTTTAAATTCGTACATATTCAGCCCGTCGTTGTAAGGCAAAATATCGAAAGAAATATAATCGGTATATAGCTCTTCAATCTGGTCGCGACGGCCCATTTCCCGGCAAATGCTGTCGGGATAAGGATCGTACATGGTAGCGAAAATGTATAGCGCAACATCGTCGTATGCAAACCGGATTTCGGTGGCAAACGGTGGCCGTGAGCCATTGCGCGGGGTATACTCCACAAAATTGCCGGCTACCGGAACATTCTGCCATAAAGGTTCATTCATTACCGCGTCTATTTTAGGCGGGGTTGTAATCCGGATGGCCTGTATTGATTTAATCGAGAGAGCTGTTGAATCAAGCCGTTGAAAACTACTTTGTGCTTTTACTTCTGTAATAACTGAAGTGAACAAAAATAAAAGCAGCAACAAACACCAGGTATGCAAACAGAAAACCGGGATTGTACAGGATTTGATCATTTGAATGAGAATAAATTTAGCTGGCGAATTTGTGCCTGACAAAAATAACTACGAAAAGCATAGTCGTAAAATACAATCGATGAATCTCCCGATATATCCGCTAAAGCAATAATTATAAACCGTTATACGTTTTGGCGATGGGAAGGAGAGTATTGCAGAAGTGAGAGAAGCGTCAAACTGATTATAAAGAAGCAACCGGATTCTCCTGCAAAAAATATTTCACTTTCAGTCAGAATGAACAAATCATCTTTTCGAATAATTTTGCCCAATGCAGTATTTTTTGAGCGTCCAATCCTACCTTTGCAAAAAACATATCATGCGGTTCATCATTAATTTTTTGCTGTTGATTTCGGTCCTTCTGATTTCACAATCGTGCGGTTCCACGCTGCAGATTGAAAAACCTGCAGAAAAATACAATTCTTTCAATTACGAACCGGTACCTTCCTCCATCAGCCTGCCTGTCGAAATGAAAGTTCCGGCACTCGAAGCCTTGCTTAACCGGCAGTTGAACGGACTTATTTATGATGATAACAGTCCCGATGACAACAATGGCGACAATTTAATGGTGAAAGCCTGGAAAAAAGATAACATAAAGATTAATTTCGAAAACGGGAAATTCATTTACCGTGTACCACTAAAACTATGGATCAAAGCCGGCTGGAAGATAAATCAATTCGGTATTTCCTTATCCGATTACCGCGAAATGAATGCAGAGATCGCGCTGAAGTTTCAAACAGCAGTAAGCGTAAATAAAGACTGGACCATTAAAACGACTACCACTTCCGACGGCTACGAATGGCTTACCAAACCCACGCTCAAAATCGGGCCGGTTGACCTTCCGATTACTTTTATTGCCGATATGATTATCAAATACAATATGGAAACCATCAACTCGGCGATTGACGATGGGCTAAAACAAAGTCTCGACCTTAAAACCACGGCAAAAGAGGCCTGGAATGAATTGCAAAAACCTATGTTACTTTCCGAAGAATACGGGTTGTGGTTACGGGTTAGCCCGAAATCAGTTTCGGCCGTGCCTTTTTCAGGCGGCAAAGGCATTATAAAACACACTACTTCCATTCAGGCTGTAACCGAATGTTTTACAGGCAAAAAACCTCCTGTGCTTAACAATCCTGTGCTTCCCGACCTTATTCCTGTTACAAAGCTGAGTGATGATTTCCTGGCAAACGTGGTTTCGTATATCCGTTACGAATATATCGATTCAATTACCCGGCTGATGCTGGTAAATACTTCCTATGATTTTGGTAAGAAAAAGATTACTGTTACCGGCGTATCTGTTTACGGAAACGAATCTAAAATGATCATCGCCACTGATGTAACAGGAAGTATTATCGGGAAGTTGTATTTTGCGGGAATGCCGGTTTACCGCGCCGCCGACTCGAGCATAATACTTAATGACCTGAAGTTCTCGGTACAAACAAAAAATGTGCTGGTTAAATCAGCATCATGGCTCGCTAATAGTGGAATTGAAAAAATGATTGGGAAAAATCTGTCCTACCCGATCGGTCCCGATGTTCGCAAAACCTTTGATATGATGGTCGAAAGCCTGAAAAAATACGATTTGGGTGAAGGTTTCTATCTAACCGGTACACTCAGTGGTATCGAAGTTCAGCAGCCAGTGCTGGCTCCGGCAGGAATTATTGCGCCTATAAGTATAAAAGGAAAGCTTTCGGTAAGGCTGGATTAAAGCGAGGGATTAAACTTTTGTGGATGAAAGAAATCAAAAGGGATTGCGGATTGTGGATTGCGGATTTGCGGATTGCGGATTTGCGGATTGCGGATTGCGGATTGGGGATTGCGGATTGCGGTTTGGGGATTGGGGTTTTGTGGATTGGGGATTTGTGGTTTGTGGATTGCGG
>JBBQUX010000008.1:0-56814 GCA_038212135.1 Bacteroidales bacterium
CTTAACATATTGTGGTTATTCTTTGAAAATTTATTTTTAAGGGTTTAGGGGTTCGGTTTTAGGGTTTAGGGGTTCCCAATTTAATATATTTCAGGGGTTCGCCCTTCTTATTGTCTCCTTGTCTCTTTTCTCATTGTCGCCTTGTCGCCCCTCGCCTTGTCGCCCCTCGCCCTTCATTGATTTCGGGAAACTCTGACAATTATCCAACACTTCCTTCTAAACTAATGGCCAGTAATTTTTGCGCTTCTACAGCAAATTCCATGGGCAAATGTTGAAGAACTTCCTTGGCATATCCATTTACAATCAGGCCTATAGCACTTTCGGAACTGATGCCACGCTGCTTGCAGTAAAAGAGCTGATCGTCCGAAATTTTGGAAGTTGTTGCTTCGTGTTCCACGATAGATGAATGGTTTTCGGCTTTGATATACGGATAGGTATGCGCCCCGCATTTATCACCAAGCAACAGTGAGTCGCATTGGGAGAAATTTCGTGCATTTTCAGCGCGCTTAATCACTTTAACCAGTCCGCGATAGCTGTTGTTGCTTTGTCCGGCCGAAATCCCTTTCGAGATAATTGTGCTTTTAGTGTTTTTTCCAAGATGAATCATTTTCGAGCCGGTGTCAGCCTGCTGAAAATTGTTCGTTACGGCGACTGAATAAAACTCTCCTACTGAATTATCGCCCATCAACACTACACTTGGGTATTTCCAGGTAATGGCAGAGCCTGTTTCGACCTGTGTCCATGATATTTTTGAATGGCTGCCTTTACAAATGCCACGTTTTGTAACAAAATTGTAAATTCCGCCTTCGCCCTTTTTATTACCCGGATACCAGTTTTGCACGGTGCTGTATTTCACTTCGGCGTCTTTCATCGCAACTATCTCAACAATAGCAGCATGAAGCTGGTTTTCGTCGCGCATCGGGGCCGTACAACCTTCCATATAGCTGACATATGCACCTTCGTCAGCAACAATCAGAGTACGTTCGAACTGACCGGTATTGGCTGCATTTATGCGAAAATAAGTGGATAATTCAACCGGACAACGCACACCTTTCGGGATATAACAAAAGGAACCATCGCTGAAAACTGCAGAATTGAGTGCTGCAAAGTAATTGTCATTGCTCGGCACTACACTTCCCATATATTGCCTGATCAGATCAGGATGATTTTGCACTGCATCACTGAAAGAGCAAAAAATAACTCCGTATTTGGAAAGGGTATCAGTGAAAGTAGTTTTTACAGAAACACTATCTATAACAGCATCAACGGCAACTCCGCTGAGTTTTTTCTGTTCTTCGAGTGAAATTCCAAGTTTATTGAAGGTTTCAATTAATTCAGGATCAACTTCATCGAGGCTCTTAAGTTCTTTTTTGCGCTTGGGAGCAGCATAGTAAATAATTTCCTGGTATTTAATCGGCGGATGATGAATATGCGCCCAGGTTGGCTCGATAAGGGTAAGCCAGTGACGGTATGCACTCAGCCTGAACTCAAGCATCCATTCGGGTTCATTCTTTTTGGTGGAAATAAGCCTGACCGTATCTTCATTCAACCCGACAGGAGCCGTATCCATCTCGATGTCGGTAAAAAAGCCGTACTTGTATTCGCTGGTGGTGACCTCTTCGAGTATATTGTTCTGATCTTTCTCCATTTCTTGGTGGTATTCGGGCTTCTATTTATCTTTGGTTTAAATAAATTTTAGCGTACAAAGTTAGTAATAATAAGAGTATTGCAATACTTCAATTGCGGGTTCTTTAATTAAAAAACAAGCAGGAATATGAATTGTTTTATAATTTCGGAAAATGAATACCGAAATTTGGAATAAGAGGAAACCACGGAGACATGGAGGACACGAAGGAACACTAAGATAAATAGTGCGCATAAGGAAACGAGTCTAAAATGAGTTTTGCCCACGCTCACCCTTTGATCCCCGTAGGGGAAAGTCCTCGCACACAGAAGGTTGAGTTTTGCCTGCCAAACCTAAAGTTAAAGAAAGTGAGCATTTTTACGTAAAATGATGAGTTTTCTTAGTAACACGAATTACAAATTCCTTGAATCTTTCAATTTTCAATATATCTTTAAGGTTAGATCAGCCAAACAACTCTGGCACTAAGTTTATATTTGAAATACTAAACTCCATGAATCTCCGTGTTCTCCTATCCTCCGTGGTAAAGAAAACCTTAATTTTGCCAAAATTTATTTTTTCATGATCGATCCCACACCCACAAAACGAACTGAACTTTCATCATTCGGCGAATTTGGCCTTATAAAGCATCTTACAAATTCGTTTGTTAATGAGCAACCCTCTACCATTAAAGGAATTGGCGATGATGCCGCCGTGATTGATTATGGTGACAAAGTCACACTTGTTTCGACTGATTTGCTTGTTGAAGGTGTTCATTTCGACTTGTCGTATGTGCCTCTCAGGCATCTTGGATACAAATGCGCAGCCGTAAATTTCTCGGATATTGTGGCTATGAACGGCAAACCGAGGCAACTTTTTGTAGGAATATCCGTATCAAACCGCTTTCCGGTCGAAGCTCTTGAAGAAATTTACGAAGGTATCCGATTGGCCTGTAAGCGTTACCACGTAGACCTTGCAGGCGGCGATACCACATCTTCGGTTCACGGATTATTTTTATCGCTAACCGTTACCGGGGAAGCTGACAAACAGGATGTTGTGTATCGGAGTACCGCAAAGGAAAATGATCTGATCTGCGTTAGCGGCGACCTTGGAAGCGCTTACATGGGTTTGCTTTTACTCGAACGCGAAAAAAAGGTTTACGAAGCCAATCCCGACATGCAACCCGAACTTTCGGGTCATGATTATATACTTGAACGCCAGTTGAAACCCGAGCCACGAACCGATATTCTGGAACTCCTTAAAACTGCCGGGGTAAAACCAACCGCCATGATTGATGTTTCTGACGGCCTGGCATCCGATGTTCTGCATCTTTGCGAAGATTCGGGTTTAGGCTGCAGGATTTTTGAGGATAAAATTCCACTTGACGCAATGACCGTTTCGGCAGCCGAAGAATTTAATATTCAGCCTGTTACAGCAGCAATGAACGGAGGCGAAGATTACGAATTACTTTTCACCATCAGCATGAGTGATTTCGAGAAAGTGAAAGTGCTCGAAGGCATCAGCATCATCGGCCATATGACTGAACCGAATGCAGGTACTTTTTTGGCAAGCAACAACGGGCCATTGATTAAAATTGAAGCCATGGGATGGAATCATATGCGGGAAGAGTAAAGGATTTCGGATTTGCGGATTGCGGATTTGGAAACTGTAACCATCAAACATTGAACCATTTAAGTCTGACTCGTCCTGAAATTTGTTTACTGTTTTGAATGAACTATTACCCCTCTGTCCGCCTAAGGCGGACATCTCCTCTTTTCGAGTAGAAAACCTACTGACATCACTTTCACTTACAATGCACTCTTCCAATTAGCTACTTTAACTTTTTGATTTTGACACATTAGCACATTACTCCATTATCGCTTTATCGCATTAACAGTCCCTAACCCCAAACCCCTAAACCCTAACTCCATTTTTGTCCAAGCACGCCCTCCATATCGAAAACATTGTCCGTGAGCTGCCCGACAGTCCCGGCGTGTACCAGTATTACGATAAGGATGGGAAAATTCTGTATGTCGGTAAGGCCAAGAATCTGAAAAAACGGGTTTCATCGTATTTCAGGCGCGACGAATCGCAGTTCGGCAAAGTGAGGATACTGGTTCAGAAAATTGCTGATATTCAGATTATTGTAGTAGATACCGAACTGGATGCGTTGTTGCTCGAAAACAACCTGATTAAAAAATACCTGCCACGTTACAACGTGATGCTGAAGGACGACAAAACCTATCCCTGGATTTGTATTAAAAAGGAACCTTTCCCGCGTATTTTCCCTACAAGGCATCGCATTAACGATGGCTCAGACTATTTTGGCCCATATGCTTCAGGAAAAATGATGCATACCTTACTTGATCTGATCCGACAGCTATATCAAATCCGCACCTGCAGCCTCAACCTTAGTGCCGCCAATATACGCACAGGGAAATACAAAGTTTGTCTCGAATATCATATCAACAATTGTCTTGGTCCCTGCGAAAATCTGCAAACTGAAGAAGATTACGGCGAATCCTTGTCAGAAATCAGGAATATTCTGAAAGGGAATATTTCGGCAGTTCGTCAGCATCTCGCTCAAATGATGAAAGAATACTCGGATGGGTATAAATTTGAAAAGGCGCATGTAGTAAAGGAAAAAATTGAATTGCTCGATCGCTACCAGAGCAAGTCGCTGATTGTGAGCCCTTCGCTTCATAATATTGATGTTTATTCCTATGTGGAAGATCCCACGGCTGCCTATATCAATTTTATGAAAATAATCAGCGGAAGCATTATACAGGCACATACTGTCGAAATCAGGAAAAAGCTGGACGAATCGCCCGAGGAACTGCTTTTGCTCGCAATAACCGAATTGCGCGAACGATTCGATTCAAATGCGCCTGAAATTATCGTTCCCTTCCCTCTTGAAGTTGAATTTCCAGGCGTTGTTTACACCATTCCCATCCGTGGTGAAAAGAAAAAGCTTCTCGAACTCTCCGAAAGAAATGCCAAATACTACCAGCTCGAAAAAAACAAACAACTGGAACGTGTCGACCCGGAGCGCCATACAAACCGTATAATGGAGCAGATGCAGAAAGACCTGAGGCTGAAAGAACATCCGGTCCGTATTGATTGTTTTGATAATTCAAATATCCAGGGATCTTACCCGGTGGCAGCCATGGTGGTTTTCACCAACGGTAAACCTGATAAAAAAGAATATCGCCATTTTAATATCAAAACGGTGGAAGGCCCAAATGATTTTGCCTCCATGGAAGAGGTTATTTACCGCCGGTACAAACGTGTGATTGAGGAAAACCAGCCTTTGCCACAGCTTATTGTTGTAGACGGAGGCAAAGGGCAATTGAGTTCAGCCATGGAAAGCATTGATAAACTTGGACTTCACGGCAAATTAGCTGTAATTGGCATTGCCAAAAAGCTGGAAGAAATTTACTATCCCGGCGATTCGCTGCCTTTATATATTGATAAGAAATCGGAAACGCTCCGCATCATTCAGCAACTGCGCGACGAAGCCCACCGTTTTGGTATCACTCACCACCGCAAACGTCGCGAAAAAGGAACCATTAAAACCGAACTTACCGAAATTGCAGGAGTTGGCGAATCAACTTCCACAGTTTTGCTGCGCAAATTCCGTTCGGTGAAAGGGATAAGAGAGGCTTCGCTGGAGGAAATACAAAAGGCTGCAGGGGTGGCAAAAGGAAAGATTGTTTATACATATTTCCATCCTGAAAATAAGGAAGCGGAAAACTAAACTTTTGCTTTAACCTTTACAATATCAAAAATCCCTTCAATAACCTCCAATCCAGCGCGATAAGCCTTATCATGGTAGATTTCGTTTCCTTTCAGATCAGACAATATAACCTCCAGTTCCGAATCTACACTTTCCTTTATATGGCGGCTCATTTTCCCGATTTTGGGAGCAAGCAGAATGCCTGAGATTTTAAGAGTAGCTGTAATTTTAAGCTGATGCTTTTTGCCTTTTAAACCAATGGTCAGCTTTTCGTCGGCTAAACCAAGTTCAGTAATCTTCGATTTATGATAGGTGCTGAATGGATAAAAATTTCCTTCAAAATATAAAAATCCCAGGAAACCGGTAAAGTAGCTTCCTAACCAGGGTATCTTGGCTATACTCATCATAATACAGGCATCGGAGCTGGCAAAATTATTGCTCTGCAGCCATATCCACGATTCAGGGAACGATGTTCCCCAGTCCTTTTCAATATATCCCTTGCCGCCCGAAAAATCCACCAGTTCTCCATCAATAGTTACAACTCCGTCAACCCGGCTCGAAACGTTTACCACACCGTGTTTGCATTCCATAAACGGAACAAACGAATACCAGCCCATAATTCCTGGCGAAAACGAAGAGGAAGGATACTTTACAATTGCCGAATAGCTGAGCCTGCCTGTAACTTTAATCTGCGCGGAATCAATATTGAGGAGCATGTCGTTAGCTGTAAAAACAGAATCGCTAACCTGCACTTTAAACTCTTTTTTGCTAAAACTGAATTCAGACACCGGGTACTCGATATATTGGGTTGATCCGGTTACTCCGTTAATCACCTGTATAAAGGCATGCGGATTATCGGGGTTCAGCGATATTCCGGGAATAAATGAATAAACATGTTTCAGGTCTTTGGATACATGCTTGAAGTACCAGCCTTCAAAATAATTTTTATTGTTGAGGCTGCCCTGGAAGACTTCGGGTTTAAAAACATTCATTATAACATAGTATGATTCTCAGAAACAAAGATGGCTACAGGCTGGATTGATATATCCTGTTTGTCACGATTGTATTTGTACAAGGCCTGAAAGGTAATTCCTTTGGTAAAATCCGCGCGGTATTTGTTAATAAAAAACCCATCCGTTTGGGGATGGGTAGTAAGTATTATTCGGATTTTAGCCGGCAAGAGTAAATTTTATCGGCATATTGAACTGTACGCGTACAGGCTTTCCGCGTTGTTTTCCGGGCTCCCATTTTGGCATATTCTGCACTACTCTAACGGCTTCTTCGTCGCAACCTCCGCCAATACCACGCAGAATTTTTACATCGGTAACATTTCCGTTGCGTTCCACTACAAAGGTAACATATACTGTACCTTGTATGCCACTTTCGCGGGCCATTTGAGGGTATTTTATATTATCCTGTAAAAATTTCATACGTGCTGCATCGCCACCAGGGAAAGCAGGTGCATTTTCTACAACCATGAAAATCTGCTGTTCTTCAACCTCTTCTTCTTCAGCCTGTTTTATTGCGGGTGCTTTGTATTCTTCCACTGCTGTAGTTTCATCTGCTTCAGCATCTATCGAAATGTCGTCATTGATCTCAGCCGTGTTTTCAACAATATTCAAAACCATCGAAGGTGCAGGGGGAGGAGGCGGAGGCGGAGGTGTGTTTTGCTGGGTAATGGTGGCTAGTTCTTCAACTTCTGTTGATGCTTTTTGTCCATCGAAAGTGTTGACATCGAGTGCGTCGTAACTCTTCCACTCAAAGGCTACCAGCATTACTGCCATGGCAAAAACCAAACCAAGCTGAAAGAATATTCCTTTCTTGGTTTCCAGATCTGCCTTTTCTGATTTCTTAAGTTCCATAACTTAAATAATTATGAATGTGATACTTATGTTTTACGCTTTGACCATGCTAAATTACAACATTTTCTTTATCGAATTCAAGTAAAATATGTTTTTTTAGCTAACCCCTTAAGCATATGCAATATACAGCAATCAGTAAATCAAAAGAATTGATTCAGAATGCAGACAGGACACAAATAACAAATACCATAGCCTCGCAGCCCGGTAAATATTATTGCAGAAAGATAAATTATGCCTCAACCAGAGTCTTGTATTGCTCTGCATTTAGTAAGGCCGACAGTTTGGAAATATCAGAAATGGCAATTTTCACTATCCAGCCTTGTCCGTAAGGATCCTTGTTTACAAGTTCGGGCTCATCATTTAAAGTATCGTTAAACTCAAGCACTTCTGCCGCAACAGGCATAAACATGTCAGAAACGGTTTTAACGGCTTCAATTGTTCCGAAGGTTTCGTTTTCGGCAAGCGTTTCGCCAACAGTAGCAACATCAACAAAAACGATATCGCCTAACTGGTGTTGTGCAAAATCAGTGATGCCTACCACTCCGGTATTGCCATCTACCTTGATCCACTCGTGATCTTTGGTATAAAAAAGATTTTCAGGAATATTCATTGTTTTTTATTTTTTTCGGTGTCAAAATTAAGGAATGTATACAACCGGAATGCATTTTTTTTCAAAATAGAATGATTCTGAATAGATGAGGGGCGGGAGGGCGAGGGGCGAGGGGGCGAGAGGCGAGGGAGAAAGGCGAGGGGCGAGAGGTGAAAAAAAAGGGAAATAGTAAAATCGACTGCTAAGAGGGAAAAAGACATTGGCCACTGAGATCAAAAAAACTATATCCGGATTTGGATCCGAAAGAGTAAAATTTGCAAAACAATGTCCTTCTTTTGTATCAATGAGGCAAATGCTCCCGTTCTCCCGATCGACGCCCTTTTATAAATTCAAATTAATAAACAGCTCAAAAAGGAGATTTTACAAGCCTTATTGTGTGAGTGTAAACCTGAGAGAAATACCCGCATTGGTATTCGAAGTTGGGATTTGTTGCGAAACGTGTGGTTTGCTGATGGTTTGATCGAAGAACAGCCTTATATTCAGCTTCTGACTTATCATGTAATCCGCTGATGCATTAATACTTAACTGCCTGGTTCCTGTTGATATCTGGTTATTGTTTTCCTCAATCTGACGAAGAACTGTTTTATTGTCGCGAATTGAGAAATCGAGTTTTACGTTCAGGTCACTTTTCATTTTAACTGTTTTTCCTGTCGCCAGCGACCGTACCTTGAAGGGAACACTTTTAAAGCGGTATCCTGTTCCAATAACAAATTCGTTGCTTCTCATTTCAGTTAACTGATTGTTTACAAAGCTTAATGAAAGGTTACGCGTTTTCTTATATTCAATCCTGGCGAGCATACTGTTTTTCATGGTAACGTCAAATCCGATGAAAGGTCCGAACTGCTCGGTAACCGAAACTACACCCATTCGCGTTTCGGGAATAAAATTTCCTGCATTGTCAAGTGCTGATGAAAATCCTCCCTTTTCCTGATAGGAATCATCGCTGGCAAATCCTCCTATTGAATAGGACGAGCGGTAAGCATGTGAGATATTGAACGACTGGAAATACTGCCGGAGCATCGGTATTCCCTGACTGACATTGTAGGTTATCCGCCAGTTAGGATATGGTATTTTGGGAAAAGCATTAAATTTAATTTTGTTGGGGTCGGTGCCATTGTATGCTGCCATGAAAGACGCCATCAACACCTGCGGCTGTGTGGGGCCATACCCTGATGGGTATCCCAACGAATCGAGACCCACCGAATTGCTGTTTTCGCCGGCCAGCCTACGTGCCATGAGCTTACGGTATGATAACATCTGCTCAAATACCGGGCTTTCATTATTATCGTTATCCTTTTTGAATGTAGATGGAAGTATGATATATGACATACTGAAAGTTCCCATTTCCTGGAAAGATGAAGTATCAAATATACCCGATCCATTTGCCTGCCAATAGGCCTGCTGTGTTACAGCGAAAGCCCTGTCGGCGGTTACGTCAATTTTAAAATTCCTTACCGGTTCAACCGTAGCGCGGAACGTAAGATTTTCCAATGCCCGGGTTATATACGGGTTGTTGAGCAGTGTATCTTTTGTAAGCCAGCCCGAATTAGCTGCCTGGTATTTAATATCTTTCTGGCTTCCGAATATAAAACCAAGCCCCGGAGCGTTATTCGTCCAGTTGTTGCCCAAGGGTCCCGGCTCATGAGTAAAACCAGGCAAAATTGTCCCGTTTGTCCGTGTATAGGTAAAGTTTACATCTTTAACTGACATGAGCACTCCCAATGCATAGGTTCCTGCTATTTTCAGGTAGTCTTTCTTTGGTTTTTCAACACTATCGGCGGCAGCTTGTTTTGCCGGATCATCCAGAAGATTATCATCAGCCTCTTTGCCCTTTCCCTTGCCTTTGTCCTGTTCAGCATTACGTCCCTGTGGTTTGCCCGGAGGGACAGCTCCTTTACTTTGCAATTCAAGCTTTGCTTTTTTCAGAAAAGGTACTTTATCGTACAAGGTAGTAAGCCTGAGGCCTCCGTTCAACTGTATATCACGCGCATTTTCAATTAAATTTCCAAATCGGGGCTGCAGCGAGCGGGGCGATGCTTCCCAACGGTATTTTACGCCATACCTTGCATTGAGGTTTACCCAGTTCAGTATTGGTATTTTATTGAAAGGGACAGCATAATTAATATTAGCCATCTGGTTGAAACGATTTATTGTACCTCCGCTCTTTATTGAGTTCCAGACCGTATCGCGGTATTGCTCGTAATTGCTGTTTTGCTTCTCGAAGCCACCCGGTGGTTCGAGAATATAGGAATTTACATTTGCACTGTAATCGAATTTCAACGCTTGCGAGAAATCGTATTTTATATCATAAATACGGTTCCAATCCCATTGCTTGGTATAGTTAGGTTTAAGAATAATGAGTGCCGAACTCTTGTTGCGAAGCAGCCGTTGCTGGTAATCACGGTACATATCCGTACGAAACGAAAGTAATTTGGGAAGGTAATAGAAATTGAAGTCCCTGATAATTGCCAGCGATTTCGAACGAACTGTTTTATTAAATGGTTTAACACCTTTCGGATTAACTGAAAAATTGTATCCCAATCCGCCACGGTATGTTTTCTTTTCTTCGAGCTGAACATCGTTGTTATGCCTGTTTATCTCGGAATAGGCATAGGAAAGGTCGAAGTTTTCGATATCCCAGAGTTGTGGTTTTTTTGCAGCCCCTACCCTATCTTTGCGAACATTCATGAAGTTCAGGTTCTGCCTTTGAATTACATCGGTGGTAAGTTGCTTGAGCGAATCCTTCTCCTGCTTGTTCATGTCCCTGGTTTGCTCATTGTACAATACATCAGGGTCAAGCGGGTTGTACTGCGGATTACTGACTGTTTGCGAATAATCGTAATGCACCGGTATGCGGATGCCTGATTTTTCGGGCAGGAATTTACCCAACTCGAGATTTGTAGCCACATCGAACTGAATAATCTCTTCCTTTTGTCTTTCGTTCACTTTCTTCTCGATACTACCGAAACCTGGCGAACTGTAAGCACCCGATACCATCACATTTCCCAGGTCGGCAAGGTTTGTAGCAACCCTTGCATTGGCGGCCCAACCTGCTTTTTCGTTAAAATCGGTGAGGCGTAATTCGTTTACCCAGATCAAGGCGCATTTTGCCTGTCCGTCATCACCGGGTTTTGCTGGATTCCGCTTTGGGTTCCTTACGCCAACCATCATTGCCCTTACATCGCTCATGCTGGGAGAACCGACGATAGTGATCCTGTTGTTCCTGTTATTCTCATCAGGAATGCTGAATGGGGTTGTAATACTTATCACTGAGCCAGGCTTGTTCAGTTGGTCGTTACGGGCTTTTTTTACCGTGATAAAATTAGCCAGTTCAATATTCAGTTCGTTTTCAGCGGGCCATATCAACTGTTTATCGCCATCATTATCTGTATTCGACCAGCCCTGGTCCCAGGCAGTAAAAGTAATAGGAATTTCATATTCATAGTAGTTGGAAGTAAAATCCGAACCAATCCTGACAAAGGCGGTGAGATCGCCATAATTAAGTTCCTGTTCTATTTCAGCCTTTTCAGCATGAATATACATCTTAAGATTTTTGTAATCGCGGAAGTCGAAATCCGTTGTTTTGTATGCTCCGCGGGCATCGCCATCGAGCAGGTTGCACACATTCATTACCATAGCCTGCTCATTCATCTGCTGAATATTGGAAGTAGCTACATTAATTTCGCGTTCAATACCAGGCGGGATGCGATAGGGGACGTGATCCCTGTAATAATTTTCTTCTAAACTTATCGTAGAGAGATCGAAAGTAGTTCCATCCTGGTTAGGGTCGGGAATATACTCACCCGGGGTAAGGAGACTGTTGTGGTATTTCCTCCATTCGCCACGTTCCAGTTCAAGCGAAGCAAACCGGCACACAACTGCCGTATCGAAATTTTTTAAAAACATACGCATGAAGCGTATCGATTTGAAATCCTGTATGCCTCCTACAACTTTATCAGGCTGCTGAACCGGGATTTTAAACTGGTACCATTTTACACCTCCTTTAGTGCCATCAGCAAGAGTTACCGGGCTATCGACAGCTGAATTGTACATGTCAACAATGTAATTCTCACCTACATTCATTTTACCGGGGCGAAGATCAATTCTATACTGGAAATACCGCTCATCGGCACTCAGGGTGTTGTCGTTATTCAAGTCTTCGATATTGGGGTTGCGCTGCCCTATGGTGTTTGAGTTGTCGGTGGTGTTGGCAGGGGAGTTTCCATCAGGACCGTTGAAATTCTTGTACCGCGCAACAATGCTGCTGTATATAGGGTCGCTATCGTAATCATCGCCAACAAAAGAATGAAAATTATCAGCCGACGGGTCATTTTCGGCCTGCACATAAGCAGGGGACGTTGTACCCTGATATAAAGCTAAATTTGCAAGATACTTACTGTAAAAAAATCCTTGTTCATCCGTAGTCGATAATCCATCGTAGCCTACATCCTGGAAAGGGCGTGATTCAACTTTGCTGTCGAACGAATTGGTAAGTGCCTGTTTGGTTGGCACCCTGCCCCACCAGGTAGTGTCAACATCAACTACAAGTTCTGTTAGCGGGAGACCGTTTTCGTACGACTTTCGGTTGTCGCGCAGAATATCTTCGGAAATATCGCCCAGGTTAAAATACAGATCACCTCCTCCCTGGATTGAATCCTCCGAAAAAGGATCCATCAGCCAGAAAGTGATGTATTCGACATTGGCAGCTTCAAAATCGGAGGTTTCCATTTTACGCATGATGCCCCCCCAACGCGAAGGGGGATCCGAAAGTTTACCTGAACCATCGGGCTTGACCCCTTTTGCATTTGTAGTATCTTTAACGACATAATTATATGGCCCGCGTTGTTCGGGGAAATAAGAAACGTTAAAAATATTGATATTCAGTGGCTGGTTGTACTTGTTTTCTCTGTTGGGAAATAATTCGTTTTCGTAAATAACGCGGACTGAGTTTTTCGAAAGTTCATGATTATCAATATTCGTAGGCTTGCGGGTGGATGATTTATCATAGAATACGGATGGATCAATGGTGTACCATGCCAGCTTGGCTCTGTTAAAACCGTAACGGAGTTGTGTTCCGGGAGCAGCTTCAGGGAACATATCCTTGGTGGTTTGCCCTTGCGGTGTGCTGGCAATTGACCAGGATGCGATATTGGTAAGTGAAATAGTGGACTTTGCCCCTTCGAAATCATCGATGTAGGAGGTTCCGGCTTTGCCTACCGCGCGCGAGTGACCGGGTATAAACTGGGCGAATTCGGCATCAACACGCAGTTTCGAGGCTGTTTTGGTGCTGTAAAACGGAAGCTTATCTACCATTTTGGTGATGAAATCCGAATTTTTCTGGTAATTAACACTCAGCCCCCAGATGGTATTATTGATGGGCACGTCGCCATAATTGGTTTTTTGGGTGATCGGCCTTTCGTAAAGGTTCAGGATGGTTCCTCCCAGTAAAAGATCTTTGTTTACTTTGTAATCAACATGTGCACCCAGCAAGGTTTGGCTGAAGACATTGAACATGGAATTGTTTTCGAGCTGTATATTAATCGGGGTACCCGAATTCAGTACACCTTCGTTGATAATCTTCACCCTTCCCAGCGTATAATCTACCGTATAATCCTGGTTTTCAATCAACTGAACACCGCCCGCGGTAACTTTTACCGAACCTTGTGGCACATTAAGCGCGTTGAGCGATATTTCTGATCCCGACTCCGATTTGTACTCCCCTTCAATAAGGTATTTGTTCTTGTCGGGAAACTGCTGTGCCCCGGTTTTTGTCATCGTGTAAAGCGAATCGTAGCAGTATTTATCGGCGTATGTCTTGTCGTTTATCTTGTTGCGAAGGCTCGTGCCAAAAGGTTCGAGTACAGGGAAAAATAACCGGCCGTTCGATGTTTGTATGGTTCCCCCGTTACTGGCTGCGTTGTCAATAAAGTCGAAAGACCCGTCAGCAGGCGGATTGAGCTGTGGATCGAGGTTATCGAATCCGAATATCTGGATAAGCGGTATAAGTTTTATATTTTCGGGGCCTTCGGCAAAATAACCGGTAGGCACCGTGCTACTGTTACCCGAATAGAGAATATTGAGAAAAAAATCGTCCTTGTTAATATTATATGCACCAAGGTTATACACGTTTTTCATCATCAGGTTCCACAAGGGAACACGGGTATTGGTGGCGGTACTTTTCAGCAATTTTACTATTAAACAACTGGCAGTTGGAATACCATCAAAGGAAAACTCACCTACCTGGTACAATTTATCGTTGCCGATCACTTTGTACGAATAGGCAACAGCCAGTGTCTGATCCGGATTTATTGCCGTATTGAGCGAAATAAAACCCAGCCTGCTGTTGAACTTGAATTCCGAGCTATTAAGCTTACGGGCGCTGGTAACCTGAACAAAATCAATTCCGGATGTATATCCTTTTTCATCAGTGAGATATTCGCCGACGTGTTCGTAATCTCTGACCCTGGCGGTATCCAACTGGAATATAAGGTCGTTCGATAAGTTGTCAGGATAGGGTTGTCCGGGAATAGAATGAATGTTTGGATTATAGGGAGTTTTTTCGCCGATATCCTGAAAGGCGACAATATTGCGGTTTTCGTTCACTACAGAGCCGATATTGGTGATCCAGACTTCAATTGTTTTGATATCGATATTGGAGGTAATTACCGGTAATGTTGCCAAAGCTCCCTCGTATTCATTGCGAAAGTATTGTGCCAGCAAAAAGTGCCTGTTTTCTTCGTAATCGAGTGCTGTTGTCGAAAACTTCTGAGTTTGAGCCCCACCCTGAACGGTGATATTCTCAACCTGGCTCTGCTGCTGCGAAAAAACGCCTGTAAAAGTAGCCTTACCAAACTGAAGCTGTGTTTTTAATCCAAAAAGGCTCTGGCTTCCGGTTATAAGTGAGCTGTTAATAGGCAGATTCACATTCCCGGCTTCTACCAGCTTGATGATTTCGTCTTCCTTTCCTTCGTACTTTAATTTCAGCGTATTTTCGAAGCCAAACGTAGCCTCGGTATTATAGTTTGTATTGAATTCGATTTTGTCACCAATCTTAGCCATAACGCTCATCTGGATCTTCATATCGAAATCAAAGTTTGTTGTACGCCGGAGGTTCTGGCTGATAAACGGATCATCACGTTTGTTGGAGATAACGCCAAAAATAAGTTCGGCACTTCCTTGCGGCCTGACATCGATTGTATTTCCCCCGAAAACACGGTCGAACAATTCGCCTCCCACCCTCAATTGCGGAATAACACCCAACCTTGTAGCCGAGCTGGAACTGGTGGCCCTTTCGCGCCAGTAGCTGTCGAGCGCACGGCGGGTGTCCCATTCACGGTATTCATCAAACGAAAACGAAGCGGGGTTCAGGTAATCGATATTACCAATCCTGGTGGTAACAGTATATTCGTTGTTAACAGGGTCGTAGATGACATCCTGTTTGAGGTTCGACGGATTATCCAGGTAAATTCCCCCGGTAGGATTAACATCGTAAGGGTTTTTACTTTCCCGTATGGGAAAACGAAGGGTTGTATCGGGTAAAGTGGAGTCGGGAGGAGGAATAAAGTGTCCCCTTTCCATTTCAGCAGGAGATATACCACGCGACGAACTTACACCCCAGATAAGAGATATAAGGATAGTAAAAAAAGAAAGCCTGAATGTGTACCTGATATATCGCTTCAAACTATTGTATTCTTTGTTTTTTACTGCCAACAAATTGCGGTTAGCTGATTAGTTAAATTTTTTAGAAAATATCGGTAAAAACGCATCCGGAAATCTGTTTAAAGGATTTTCAGTGCATTTTTAATGAGAAGATCAACCGGTAATGTTCCTCCATTCGCTTTAATAACCTGATCGAGAGCTTTTTCGGCAGCAGGTTTGTTAAATCCCAACATTACTAATGCAGATAACGCTTCATGTTTGCCTGTATTGTGCGAAGTCATTAAATTTTCACCAACAGGCAAATCTTTCATTATTTTATCTTTCAGATCAATAATAATCCGCAGTGCCGATTTCCCGCCTATGCCTTTGATGGATTGCAGAATTCTCACGTTTTCAGTAGCTATTGCATCTGCCACTTCTGCTGAAGTAAGTGAGGATAAAATTAGCCTGGCTGTATTGGGACCAACGCCCGAAACAGATATAAGTTGCTGAAATACATGGCGTTCGCTTGTATCGGCAAACCCATACAGGATAAGGGCATCCTCACGTACCACAAGGTGAGTATGTAAGCGGCAGGATTCCTTTCCGGTAAGTTGAGTGTAAGTATTGAGAGAGATATTAATCGTGTAACCTATTCCCTGGCATGCCAGCACGGCTGTGGTAGGGTTAAGGTCGGCAATTTTGCCTTCGATAAAGGAGTACATGGGGTAATCAATTTAGAATGAAAAGACTGACGGCATTTGCCTTTGACAAGTAAAGGCAGATAGTAAAGAGTTTATTTTGAAAGCGTTGTATCGGTTTTTCATTAGCTACACCCAAAACAAACCGATGGCAAAAATAGCAATTTAAGGGGAATAATAAAACTAGGGGTTTGCCATCACTTGTCGGGTTATTCAATTATCATTCAAGACTAAATGATAAATTTTAATAGCAAGCTGAAGAATAGCATAAAACAAAAATAAACATCAAACAGTTTAATCTGGCTTTATTGATAATTTTGCTTACACCCCAGTTGGCGCGGATTTGCATTCCGTGACTCTCAGTAATCCTATTTTATTTATCGTTCTCATTCCATTACAAATATATCCAATAAAACTTCTCTTTTAATATATTTTAAAGTTAGATTGTACCGGTACGGATTGCATTCCGAGCAATATCGAAACCGCGCCAGCGGGGGAAGGACATTAAGCACTGAATGGGAAGAGGGCAAAAATAGGATTATTATTCTTTAATCACTTTCCATTCCTTTACCATATCACAGGCTTCTATTCGCAATACATATACACCTATTGGTTGAGTGGAAATATCAAGCAGGTAATTCTCCCGTAATGAGTTTTGCTTAATAAGCAACCTTCCATTAAGATCGTACAATGTTATCTCACCATGGGCATCAGAAGGCATATTTGTAACTTGAATATTAAGTTGGCCTTTGGTGGGGTTGGGATACAATGAAAATGACATTTCACCAAAAGTCTTTGTAATTGGCTGAGAGACCACTATGCTATCTGATGAGGCAATTGCTTTCTTAGAGCATTCAAAACGTGCGGTGCGGTTGCCGGAGTCATCATATGTATAGCATACTTTGGTTTGGGCTATAAGAATCTGGCTGCATACAATGCAGATAAATAATGTTACATAGCCACTTTCACATTCGAAACATTGACATGTGATAGAAATGCCAATCTTACCACCGGGATAGCCCTTGCCTCCGATCGCATGAAGGTGCTATCTTGGTTTGCCTTTATATTTTACGGTGGTCTACTCAGTGCATTATAATTTAGACACAATTCAAATTGAGCCGCTCATAGTAAATATGAGTCAATTTAAATACGTGAAACCATACTTTGTTCGTTACTTTGCACCTGAATAAATTTATATTTATTATTTTGATAAACAATAGGTTATCATGAAAACACTCATCCAGAAAAACGCATTATCCTATCACTCCGAAGGACGCCCGGGCAAAATCGAAGTAATTCCAACCAAACCTCACAGTACACAACGCGATCTTTCACTTGCCTATTCGCCGGGAGTTGCCGAGCCTTGCCTCGAAATACAGGCACACCCAGAAGATGTGTATAAATATACCGCCAAAGGAAACCTGGTAGCGGTAATTTCGAACGGTACCGCAGTGCTTGGTCTTGGCGATATAGGTGCCGAAGCCGGTAAGCCGGTTATGGAAGGGAAAGGTTTACTTTTCAAGATTTTTGCTGATATCGATGTTTTTGATATCGAAATCAACGAAAAAGACATTGACAAGATTGTAGCCACGGTTAAAGCCATTTCGCCAACTTTCGGGGGCATAAATCTCGAAGATATCAAAGCACCTGAATGTTTCGAGATTGAAGAAAGGCTTAAAGCTGAGCTTGATATCCCTATAATGCACGACGATCAGCATGGTACTGCGATTATTACTTCAGCAGGACTTTTAAACGCACTTGTTTTAAATGGCAAAAAAATTGAAACCCTCAAAATAGTAATCAGTGGGGCAGGTGCAGCAGCCATTTCCTGTACCAAGCTATATGTTAAGCTTGGGGCTCTCAAAGAGAATATCATCATGCTCGACAGCAAAGGAATAATGAATCGCAAACGCACTGATCTGAATAAGTACAAGGCCGAATTTGTGACCGATCGCGATATCGATACTCTTGAACAGGCCCTTGATGGAGCGGATATGTTCCTGGGTTTATCTGTTGCCGGTGCTTTGAAAAAGGAGTACCTCATGAAGATGTCTCCCAATCCCATCGTTTTTGCTCTTGCCAATCCGGTACCGGAAATATCCTACAATGAAGCAACAACTGCACGCCCTGATGTTATTATGGGTACCGGGCGCAGCGACTTCCCTAACCAGGTGAACAACGTACTTGGTTTTCCTTATGTTTTCCGCGGAGCTTTAGATGTAAGAGCAAAATGCATCAATGAAGAAATGAAACTTGCAGCCGCATATGCGCTGGCAGATCTGGCAAAAATGCCTGTACCTGAAGAAGTGAATATTGCATACAACGCTACAAACATGAAATTCGGGAATGAATATATCATTCCCAAACCCAATGATCCCCGGTTAATACTTTATGTGGCTACGGCAGTTGCCAGGGCAGCTATGGAAACCGGTGTAGCCCGAAAGCCTATCCTCGACTGGCCCGCTTATGAAGCTGAACTCAGCAAACGGCTTGGCCTTACCAACCCGCTGATCAAACAGATTAAAGCCCGCGCACAGTCAAATCCGAAAAGGGTTGTATATGCGGAAGCCGAAAACTATAAAGTTCTTAAAGCAGCTGAAATTGTTCTGGAAGAAGGCATTGCCATCCCTATCCTTTTAGGGAATAAGACCATAATCAATCAAATGATAGAGCAGTACGACCTCGAATTACCAGGTGTCGAAATTATTGATCCAAGCAAAAAGGAACAACTAGAAATGCGCAAGCTGTTTGCAAGCCAATACTATAAAAAACGTCAGCGCAGGGGCGTAAATGAACAACTGGCACTCGATTTTATGACTCACCGGAACTATTTTGCTCCCAGTATGGTCGAAAACGGGTACGCCGATGCCATGATTTCGGGATTAACTCTCAGTTATCCCGAAACCATACGCCCGGCATTGCGAATTATCGGAAGGCGGAAAAATACCAACATTATATCAGCAATGTATATAATGCTCACTAAAAAAGGGCCTTTCTTCTTTGCTGATACAACGGTTAATATGAACCCATCAGCCGAAACTCTGGTTGAAATAGCCCTACAGACAGCCCATGCGGTACGCGCGTTTAATATCGAACCCCGGATAGCCATGTTATCATATTCAAACTTCGGTTCAGTTCAAGGCAATATCCCGATAAAAGTACGCGAGGCAGTATCCATACTTCACCGCGATCATCCCGACCTGATTGTGGACGGCGACCTGCAGGCTAATTTTGCTATAAACAACGAAATGCTTTCAGAGCATTTCCCGTTCAGCAAATTGGTAGGTGCTCCGGCAAACATCCTGATTTTCCCATACCTCACCGCTGGAAATATCGCTTACAAACTCATACAGGAACTGTCTGGTGTCGAGGCCATAGGACCAATCCTGAATGGGCTTCATAAGTCAATACATGTGCTGCAAATGGGTTCGAGCGTGAATGAAATTGTAAATATGACAGCTATAGCTGTGATCGATGCCCAGATATGTGAGGCAGAAGGCTGCAACGATAATTCATAACATCCTGTTCTTAAATACTTTAATGATATTTTTAATTTTCATTAAAATATTTTCGTATGGATATATTTGATAATGTAAATGTTTACTAATTTAGCTGTCGTTGAATTTATATTAAACACAGAAATTTTATAAACAAATGAAATAGCCATGATTCGATAAATCACCAACCGAAGATGATATTATCCTGAATCTGGCGAACCTTTAGCTCACGAACACCAGTAAAAATAAGAAAGATGTGAGTAATTCCATCTGACCCGTAAAAAAATAAATAATAACAGATGAAAAAGATAACTGTAATCGGAGCCGGGAACGTAGGTGCCACCGTTGCCAATGTAGTCGCCCACAAGGACCTTGCACGTGAAGTTGTGCTGGTTGATATCAAAGAAGGAACCGCCGAAGGCAAAGCCCTGGATATCTGGCAAACATCTTCTATCAACAACTTTAACACCCATGTCATCGGTTGTACAAACGACTATCTGAAGACCAAAGGTTCGGGTGTGGTTGTTATTACTTCGGGGCTGCCACGCAAACCGGGAATGAGCCGCGACGATTTGATAAAAACCAATGCGCTCATCGTTAAAGATGTTACCGAAAAAGTTATCAAGTATTCGCCCGAAGCTATCATTATTATCGTATCGAACCCGCTTGATGTAATGACGTATTGCGCATACAAGGCAGCTTTGAAAGATGAGCGTAAGGTATTCGGTATGGCGGGCATCCTTGATACAGGCCGGTATCGGAGTTTCATAGCCGAGGCACTGAATCTTTCGCCAAAAGATGTACACTCGATGTTGCTCGGCGGCCACGGCGATACCATGGTTCCATTGCCACGCTACACATCAGTTGGCGGTATTCCTATCACTGAATTGCTGAATAAGGACGAAATAGATAAGATTGTTGAACGTACCCGCAAAGGTGGCGGCGAACTGGTGAACCTTATGGGAACCTCCGCATGGTATGCTCCCGGAGCAGCTGCTGCCCAAATGGTTGAAGCTATTGTTGATGATCAGAAGCGTATTTTCCCGGTTTGCACCAGGCTTAACGGTGAATACGGTCTGAAAGATGTTTTCTTAGGAGTCCCCGTTCGCCTGGGTTCGCAGGGCATTGAGGAAGTAATTGAACTTAAGCTTGATAAAGCCGAGAAGAAATTACTCGAAGAATCGGCTGCTTCGGTAAAAGGCATGATGGATGCTCTCGACAATATGCATATTTTCGAGGATTAATCCGGATATTTTACTACTTTTAAGGCACTCTTCATGCGTGAGGGGTGCTTTTTTTTATAAACAGGTGACTGGTAAATTATTTTCTATAAACAAGCATTTACATTGACCATGAAAAAGATTGTAGTCCTTTCCGGTGCCGGTATCAGTGCCGAAAGTGGTATCCGCACCTTCCGCGACTCCGACGGTTTGTGGGAAGAACACCGCATCGAAGATGTGGCAACTTTCGAAGCCTGGCAACGCAACCCGGACCTGGTTATCGATTTCTATAACCAGCGGCGCAAACAGTTGTATGAAGTAAAGCCAAATGCAGGACACCTGGCGTTAGTTGAACTCGAAAAAAATTTTGATGTACGCATCATCACCCAAAATGTTGATGATCTGCATGAACAAGCTGGATCATGCAATGTACTTCACCTTCATGGTGAGCTAAAAAAAGTGAGGAGTACTATAAATCAGGATCTTATATATGAACTGGAAGGCTGGGAATTAAAGAAAGGTGATCTTTGTGAAAAAGGGTCGCAACTCCGGCCTCATATTGTTTGGTTTGGCGAAGCCGTGCCAATGATTGAACCCGCTATGGAACTCTCGGCTGAAGCGGATATTTTTATCGTAATAGGAACATCACTGAATGTATATCCGGCAGCTGGCCTGGTTTATTACGTAAAGCCAGGAACCCCGGTTTACCTTATCGACCCTCATGCTGAAATGCTGAGCGGGGTAAAAAATATTACGGTATTGCGTAAAAAAGCCGGATTGGGTGTACCTGAACTTGTCAGGCAACTGATGGAAAGCGGCTTTTAAAAAAATCAAGGGCAGCTGTAATGCCGCCCCCGGATCAGAAAAATTGGACTGTTGTGAATGACGTTTACTAGTACGATGGAGTTATATATATTCTTTTCCCGTTGGAGAAACTTACAACAAAAGCATCCGTATAGCCGATAAGAACCATTGTACTGCGATAATGAAGGGCTTCGGCATGGGTATTGAAAACACCTGATGTGTACTTGTACAAGCCGTCTTCAATATACATCTGGACATCTTCGAGTAATTCGAACTCAGGATCAAGTAACGATTTTTCATTTGAAAGCGCCATTAGCTGCACTCTATACGTAACTGCACCAGGCACTGCGCTTACCGGTTCATTTACCTGTTTCTCTTCAGTAACAGGCATCTCTTCAACTTTAGCCTTTTCGGTAACAACATGCTTTTCGGTAACGGCCTTTTTCTCTTTAACGTCCATCAGCTCATTAACAGCTTTCATGTCGTCGGTTATAGGTATAGATACTACAGGTTTAATGCTGGTTTGATCGGAAATGTTTTCACTATCCGGAACCGTTTCTGTCTTATATTTTTCCATTTTCTTTTCCTGCAGGCAGTTAATAAAGAAATCGCGGTCGAACATATAAACCGGTATTTCTTCATCACCTTTGAACTTACTCATATCATAGTCAGAATTTGAGCCTGAGTTGTAACCAGCATCCGTAAACCCGGTGACCTTAAATTCAGTTCGCCTGTTGGCCTGGTGTTCGTCAGGTGAACAAGGAACCCCATCGGAGCATTGGTTAATCAGTTGCGATTCGCCATACCCTTTGGCTGTAATACGACCTGCATTGATGCCTTGCAAAACGATATACCGAACCGCCGATTCAGCGCGTTTTTGTGAAAGGTCAAGATTGTATTCGTCGTTACCACGGCAATCCGTATGCGATCCAAGTTCAATATTAACCGGATTTTCCTTCATCACCTGCACAAGTTTGTCGAGTTCTTTTTCAGCATCAGGACGGATAAACCATTTATCGAAATCGTAGTAAATGGTTTCGATGGCATAATCCATGTTGTTAACCTTGAATATTTTGTTCAGTTCGAAGCGATCGAGCAACAAATCGCGCGGAGTAATTACAGCTTGGGCAGTGTCGGATAATTCAAATTTGAAGTTTATACAGTCGGACAAATAATTATTTTCCATTGCTTTTGCCACATAAAAGACGCCTTTAGCAATAGTGTCATTGAACATGCCATTTGTATCCGTTTTGAGAACCCTGACCTTACCGGTTTGAGTATTAAGCAGGAAAACGATACTCCCTGACATTGGTTTCAGTGTTTGTTTATCTTTAACAAATCCCGAAATAATTGTACTGAGAGAGTCCGGTTTTTGAACATCTTTCTTTGATTTTTTGTCGGACACACGGCATGCATAAATATCATCACTTCCAAGTCCTCCCGGACGGTTTGAGCTAAAAAAACCTTTTTTGCCCCGCGCATCAAGTACCAGCGCAAAATCATCGAATGACGAATTGACAGGCTTTCCCAGGTTCCCGGCTTTCGACCATTTTTCGTCCCGGAAGGTCGAACTGAAAAGATCGAGTCCTCCGAAGCCTGCAAATCCGTTTGAAGAAAAATAGAGTTCGTTCCCATTAATAGCCGGGAACATTTCGTCGCCTAATGAATTCACTGCCGGGCCCAGGTTTTGGGCCTGGCTCCATTGCCCGTTCTGCCATTCGCAGGTATAAATATCAGTCCCGCCAAGTCCGCCGGTCATATCCGAAACAAAATAAATAGTATTTCCATCGGGTGTAAGTACCGGGTGACCAACAGAGTATGTATCGGAATTCATAAAGAAAGCTTCAGTTTTTGACCATGAACCGTCGAAGGTTGCCCAGAAAATCTTGAGCCTGTCGGTTCTGAAATTATCAACGTCTTTTTTCACTTTTTCGTTGTCGGTGCGGGTAAAATAGATGAGGCTGTCATGACGGGCGAATGAAGCAGGGCCATCGTGGTAAGTCTGGTTAAATTTGCCGGTAAAAGCTTTGGGTTCATTCATCTCCTGAAAAAACTCATCCAGATAGCGCGGAGTGGCAAAGAAAAGATCCAGATAATTGAAATTGGTCCACTCATATTTTTTATTATCCATAAAATTTTGACGCCTGTCAGAAACAAAAATTATTCCGTCGCTATAAAAAGCCGGGCCAAAATCTGATCGGTCGGAATTGAGGACAGGAACATTTTTGATTTCGAAAGTGGCGGGTATTTCGTTCAGTTCAGGAATTTTATCACAAAAATCAGCATATACTTTCCCTCGTTTATCATCAGGATTCAGCCTGGCATAGGATAAATAAGCTTCCTTTGCGAGATCGTATTCCTGTGCACAGCGGAGTGCCTCTCCATAATAGAACCAATTTATACTTTCGGTATTCGGTAGTTTTACCGCGCGGGCATACCAGGCTTTGGCATTCAGTTGGTCGTTTGTAAGGCGGTAGCAATCAGCAAGCCTTGCGGTAGCATAGTTACGATCGGGATCTCCTGGTTTCTGGGCAACTTTCAGGTAGTAAGGTATTGCTGATGAATAGCTGAAACTTTTAAAAAGTTTGTCAGCCTGGTTAATCTGGGCCTGAGCTGCGGTACCTGCGAGGGCGAAAGCTATGAATAAAACTAAAAAAAATCGCGTGTTCATACCCGGGTCATTATGTGGTAGGTTGCTAAATTAACTAAAAATACCTTGGGGTGTACATTCTGTTTTTCAACAGGTCGAGATCTACACCGAGCCTGATTTCATGCGATCCTGAATTATACTGAACCATGTCTTTAAGGTTCACATCAAATGAATAACCGATACGGTAATTTCTTCCGATATTTACTTCGGTTAAAAATACAAGGTCACCATCCGTCCGGTATGTCATTCCAAGCCAGAAAAGGTCATTAAAGAGTACACTGGCATTGAGGTCGAGCTGCCAGGGCGCATTCTTTACATATTTTACAAGAGCCGATGGCCTGAAAATAACCTTGTCAGAAATCGGAATAGCCAGTCCGGCCATACCGTAAAAATGCCTCAGCAATTTCGAGTATGCCTTCTTGCCGTTAACAGTAACCATTCCATACTCGTTTTGTAAAAGTTGTTTTGACGAAACACCTACATATGCGTGATTTGAGTAATAATAAATCCCGAAATTGGCATCGGGGGTTACCTTGTTTTTCTGATCTCCCTGAAATGCGAAGTCCGGGTCTTCGACCACAATCATACCCCAATCGACACCGTAATATTTAATACCAGCCTGTATTCCAAATGATAGTTTTCCTTTCGGGAGATTAACGCGGTATGCATAAGTAGCAAGGGCACCCTGGTCAACAACCGGGCCGATCTGATCGCTGTATATATATCCTCCAAGCCCGATGTGGTCGTTTCTCAAGGGCGCATGCATTCCAAGTGTCAGCGTTTTCGGCGCACCCGGCATGCCTACCCATTGGTAGCGGTAAACCATATCGGCGCTGAACACTTCGCGGCTACCGGCATACCCCGGGTTCACAGTCAGCTTGTTGAACATATACTGGCTGAATAGCGCATCCTGTTGAGCAAAGCTGGTGATGCTGGCAAACAAAACGAATATAAGGATTAGCTTTTTCATGTGCTTGATTTTAATTACAGTTCAGATGTTTAAATTTCCCCGTTGGTTTGTTTACCGATCTGAACATTACTCTACTGCTTATTTGGCCGAGCGAAGGAAGATCCACCCTTTTAATATCCCAACGTTTTTCACATCCAGGATATAGAAGTAAGTTCCGTCAGGCAGAATTTCTCCGTGTTCATTCTTCCCTTCCCACGCACGTGTTGTATTGTTGTAGTTGGCAAATTCCCGTACCTTATCTCCCCAGCGGTTGAAAATCATTACTGTATTGTCAGGATATTTTTCAATTCCCTTAACTTTCCAGGTATCATTATTTCCGTCACTATTGGGCGATACACCATTAAACACGGTAATATCGTCGAGACTTGGCTGTTTTACATGAATATATACCATGGTATCGGAGCACAATCCGGGTTGGATGGCGTCACAAATCCGGTAACAGAAAAAGTCATCACCTTCAAAATCACTATAGGGAGTGTAGGTGATGGTTTTATCTGAATTCACTATAACAATGCCATTCGAAGGATATCCGCATAAGCTGATTGTAACCGGTTCACCTTGTGGATAAATATCATTGTACAGCACATCAACCGTCACAGGAATATTCACAAGAGTAGTGTCAAAATCAGCTATCGCGACTATTGAGTTACCACCACTGCCAATTGAAATTTCAACTGTATCATCATCTGTGCATCCGGTTGATATATCTATTACTGTTAAAGTAAATGTTACCGGAGTATTCAGAGGTAAGGTAAACGGATTTTGATCCGAAGGATTCAGAAGCAAGGTGGCAGGCTGCCAGTTCCAGGCATAGAAACCCGATCCACCGGATGCTGCACCCGATAATGCGGTCGAAGCTCCTGTATATACTTCCTGGTCAGGGCCGGCGTCAGCCACCAGCGATGCATTCACATATATGATCATTTGTGACGACATCACTATACTGCTGCAGGTTCCAACCCCCT
The DNA here is from genome assembly GCA_038212135.1 of Bacteroidales bacterium. GTDB lineage: Bacteria > Bacteroidota > Bacteroidia > Bacteroidales > UBA4417 > UBA4417. The sequence continues at coordinate 26,275 of JBBQUX010000008.1, forward strand.
GTACCCTGAGGGTTAAAGTTGCATTTCCTGAGAATCCTGCTGCCGGGGTAAAGATCGGGTTCAGAGTACCGGTTCCTGCGAGAGTTCCGGCTGAAACCGGTGAAACACTCCATTGCAGTGTACTGTAATTTGTGGCAGTGGCCTGAGTTATAGTATAGCTGGACCCGGCACAAATTACCATATCAGGCCCTGCATTTGCCGAAGGAGCTTTGTTTATGGTAAGGATAAGCTGGTCGCTGACATCAGGGCATGGACTTATACCGCCCGCACTTAAAGTAAGCATTACACTTCCTGCCGCAACATCAAAAGATCCGGGTGTATAGACAGGATTAACGATCGAAGAATTATTGAAGGTGCCATTTCCACTTGTTGTCCAAAAAATCGAACTGCTACCGGACACACTTGAACCTGTAACCGGCACCGGCGACAATTCGCAGGTCGTAAGGTCAGGGCCGACGTCAACTGAGGCAGCCGTTTGTATGAACAGCGACATTTGATCCGTTACCGAACCACATGCAGCATTACCCCAGGCAACCATAGTAAGAATAATTATACCTGATTCGCCAGGTGCAGGCAGGTAGGACGGAGTAAGGGTATTCAAGTCAGTAAGTGTTCCCAGTCCGTTGGTTGACCATGAAAGAGCAGAATAATTTTGAGCAAAAGCCTGTGAAACTATGAATGTGGATGACTGGCACACTGTGGCATCGGGACCTGCATCAGCTATAGGCTGGCGGGCAATGCTCAGTTTCATTACATCAATAGCTGACGGGCACGACAAATTACCAGTTACAATCAAAGTCAGGTAAACAAATCCGTCGTTGATATCGTTAGGGCTGGGTGTGTACACAGGATTAAGTATAGCTGTATTATCAAAGCTTCCTGTTCCTGAAGTTTGCCATTCGATGCCAAGGTTGTTTGTTGCTGAACTTCCTGTCACCAGGTAATGCTCGTTTGCACAGATAGTAGTATCTGGTCCGGCTGTGGCAGTTGATTCAGGAACTACCAGCAGGAATAAAGTATCAGCAGTATCAGTACATGGCGAATTTGCCAAAACATGCAGTATCAGCATCACCTGGCCGCTTTCACCGGCTGCGGGAGTATAAGTCGGATACAATGCTGTACTGTCGGTGAGTGCACCATTTCCCGATGTTGACCAGTAATAACTACTTGCAAATTCGATAGTTGCATCCAAAACTGTATAAGTGGAATTTCCACATATTGTAGCATCCTCTCCTGCAAAAACCAAAGGCGAACGGTATATTGTAAGTGTCATCTGGTCCGAAACTTCCGGACAGGGATCAATACCAGCAGCTGTAAGCAGCAAATTTACCACACCATTCGTAATGTCAGTTAAACTGGGAACGTAGGTTGGATGCAATACGGTTGGATCGCTAAAAGTTCCCGAACCTGACGAAGTCCATAACAGGCTGGTGTAGTTTAAAGCAAATGACGAGCCTAACAGGTATGACGAACCTTCGCAGATAGTTGCATTGCCCCCGGCATTAACCTGGGCAGGTTGTGTAATGAAAATATTTACAACATCAGCATCAGCCTGGCATACTCCATTTGTTATTGCCCACTGGAACGCATATACGCCGAAAGTAAGGTTCGAAACGGTTGTATTGGGATCAGTTGGGTTCAGGATGTTTGCTGTATTGGGACCTGAAAGCTGTGTCCATAAACCTGATCCGTAAACCGGTGTGTTAGCCTCAAGGGAAGTGATAACAATTCCGCCAGGACTACAGAATTCCTGGTCAACACCGGCATATGAAGGAGTAGGAGGAGTGAAGTTTATAACACTCATTGTATCGGTCGAAGTACAGCCTCCGTTAATTATAGTATAGCTGTAAACATATGGTATTGAACTCGGGATCAGACCAGTTGTGACGGCTACACTTCCAACAGGAGGGAAAAGGTTAGGAATATTCGGCCCTGATACGAAAGCCCAGGTTCCGGTTCCGGGATCAGGAGAATTTCCTACCAGAAAGGTGACATCGGCATTACATAACATCTGGCCGGGCCCTGCATTTGCGATTATCGCAGCAAAAATTCCGATAAATAGGGTATCATTGCTGCATTCAACAGGTATTCCCGAATCGCAGATGCTTACAATAACCATGTCAGATCCGGTGTACGAAACATCAGGAGTATAATTGAACGTCCCGGTAATTGTATCAGTAAAAGTAAATACCCCATGAGCCGGTCCGAGTACCAGCGTATTGCTTACCGTCAGCGGCAGGCTATTTTCGGGATCGGTATCTCCATTAAATACAGTACCTCCATTCGAAACAGTTCCCACGAAAGTTGAACCCTGGCAAACGCTTATATATTCATTTACCGTTAACGGTGGCTGGTTTGCAGGTAGCACAACTATAAAAATGGTGTCGTTGGTGCAGGCCGGTGGCAAAGGAATCCCATTATCACACACACTTACAACCACAGTATCATTTCCGATATAATTCAGTGCAGGGGTATATGTGAAACTGCCATCAGCCGTAATTACAAAAGTTCCGTTAACAGGGTAAATTACAGGTGTTGTATTCACTGTCAAGGCTGTACCATCGGGATCATAATCACCATTCAGTAGTACATTTCCGGATTCTGGTTCATTATAACTTACATATATTAACTCATTAAAAGTTACCGGAGGATCGTTAAACGGATCAATAGTAATAAATACGGTGGCTGTTGAAACATTTCCATTGATATCAGTTATGGTATAAGTGAAAAAATCAGAGCCATTATAACCAGGTGCAGGAGTGTAAGTAAACGAGCCATCAGGAGATACTATCACTGAACCATTCATTGGTGCAGTATTTGATAATACTGTAACGGGTGGGAAGCATAAGCCAAGGTCGTTAGCCATAACATTTCCGCTTACCGGAGTATTTTCGGGTGTGGTTGCAAAGTCGTCCACTGCCAGAAGTATACCCGATGTAAGAATTGTAACAGGAACATCAACTGAGCAATTATTCGCATCCTGAACAGTAACGGTATAGTTGCCTGCAGCCAGGTTAGGGAAAGTCCCGCCCGACTGGTAAACACCTCCGTTAAGGCTGTATTGATAGCCAGGTGTACCTCCTGCTCCTTCAACAGTAACTGAGCCATTAGCATTTCCGGCACAATCTTCGTTAACGAGGTTGGTTATTGTACCTGTGAGAGCTGTTGCAGGTTCATAAATGGTAACACTTGCTGTATCCTGGCATCCGATATTATCAGTAACCAATACAATATAACCGCCTGCTGAAAGGCCCGAAGCTGTGGCTGTTGCCTGGGGCGGAACGGTATTCCAAAGGTAGGCGTATGGCTCAGTACCATCAGATGCCAGAGCTGTTGCACTGCCGGTATTATCGCCGAAACACAATACATTTATACTGTTCGAAATTGCAACAGATATCCCAACTGCGGGCTCGGTTATTGTTACACTGGCAGTTTCAGAACAACCTGAGGCATCAGTAACTATCACGTTGTAGGTTCCGGCAACCAGGTTCACCGCTGTAGAAGCAGTCTGGGCTGGAATGGTATTCCATAAATAGGTATAAGGCGAAGTCCCACCCAATGCAGTAACAGTAGCTGATCCGCTGGCAGTGCCTTTGCAAACAACATCAACCTGGGCACTAATCATTGCTGTAAGCCCTGTAAGTGGCTGCGAAATAGAAACAGGAACATCGAGTGTACAGTTGTTAGTATCCCTTACGGTGACAGTATAATTACCGGCAAGCAGATTCGAAAAAGTTCCGTCCGACTGGTAAGCACCGCCGTTTAGGCTGTATTGGTAAGGGGATACGCCTCCATTACCAGTAACAGCAACCGAGCCAGTGGCGGCTCCAAAACAGGCAACATTTACAAGACTGGTAACTGTTGCTGTTAGTAACGATGCAGGAGCGGTAATAACAGCCGTATCCAAAGCCACACAGCCGTTCCCGTCAGTTACTGTTACAATATACGTTCCGGCGGTGAGGTTTGATACAGTGGGTGTTGTCTGCACCGGAATGGTATTCCATTCATATAAATAAGGTAAGGTTCCACCGGAAGCAGTAACTGTGGCGCTTCCGTCGGTATTACCAAAGCATGATACATTAACCTGCGAACTGATTGAAGCAGTTAATAATTCTGCAGGCTGGCTGATGATAAAAGGAATATCAAGCGTACAGGCACTGCCATCACTTATTGTAACAAAATAGCTGCCTGCAACCAGGTTGCTGAATGTTCCGTCAGGTTGCGGAAGTCCGCCATTGAGACTGAACAAATATGGAGGTAATCCTGTATTAACGGTTATAGTTACCGAACCTGTTGCCTGTCCAAAACATAAGATATCAACAAGGTTGGTTATTGTTGCTGTTATTCCGTTTGCAGGCTCCGTGATTATAACCGGAACATCGACAGTACAATTATTGGCGTCCATAACTGTAACAGTGTAAACACCAGCTAAAAGATTGGAAAAGGTCCCAGTTGCCTGGAAAGAACCTCCATTCAGGCTATATTGATAAGCCGGTGTTCCCCCACTTCCTTCAACTGTTACTGACCCTGTTGGGTTACCAAGGCACAGCACATTCACCTGGTTGGTTATTGAAGCAGTAAGAGCGGAGGCTGGTTCAGTAATAAGAGCAGAAGTAGAAATAAAACAACCTAATGAATCAAAAATCGTAACAGTATAGGTTCCGGCCGAAAGGTTTGAAGCTGTGGCTGTTGTTTGAAGAGGTACTGTAAGCCATACGTACGTATATGGAGGTGTGCCTCCGCTTACCTGTGCTGTAGCACTGCCGGTTGATTGTCCAAAACAAGCTACATTCAGCTGATTGTCAATAGTAACTATAAGAGGATCAGGCTGGATAATAGTTACATCGGCTGTTACAACACAACCACTTGCGTCAGTAATGGTAACAGTGTATGTTCCGGCTGCGAGGTTTATGGCAGTGGTGCCCGTTTGTACGGGAATGGTATTCCACGAATAGGCATATGGAAGTGTTCCGCCATTGGCTGTAACAGTTGCACTCCCTGTTAACTGGCCGGCACAATTTATATTAGTCTTACCCGAGATTATAGCAGTCAATGCCGTTGCAGGCTCAATGATGTTCACCAACAGGCTGACCGTACAATTGTTCGCATCTGTTACGGTAACAGTATATATTCCTGCAAAAAGGTCGCTAAACGTCCCGCTTGCCTGTAATGAACCTCCATTAATACTATATTGATACGGAGGAGTTCCTCCGCTACCTTCAACCGTAATTGAACCGGTATTGGCTCCATTGCAGGATACATTTACCTGGCTGGTAATATTCGCCGCCAGTGCAGCGGCAGGTCCGGTTATAGTTATACTAGATATTATACTGCACCCAATACTATCAGTAACAGTAACAGTATAATTACCTGCAGGCAGGTTGGATGCAGTATCGGTTGTCTGAACCGGTATGGTATTCCACGAATAACTGTAAGGCAAAATACCTCCTGAAACTGAAACCGAAGCACTTCCTGTGGTTTGTCCGAAGCAGGCGATATTAACCTGGCCAGTGATGGAAACTGTAAGTGCACTTGGTGACCCGGAAATGATCACATTTTCGGTATCCTGGCAGCCGATGCTATCAGTTACCGTTACTGTATAATTGCCGGCAGGCAGGTTGGATGCTGTGGCTGTTAACTGAGGCGGAACTGTATTCCAGAAATATGTATAAGGGAATATACCATCTGTAACAATGGCAGTAGCAGCTCCGGTTGTATCGCCAAAACACACTGTATTAATAACATTAGAAATTGCCACAGCTATTCCTAGCGCAGGTTCGGTGATGATTACATTTGCAGTAGCTGTGCAACCTCCGGCCTCAGTAACAATTACAGTATAAGTACCTGCCGGCAGATTAACAGCTGTTGCTGTCGTTTGAGCCGGTATAGTATTCCATAAATAAGATAAAGGCTCAATTCCGCCCAGGGCTAAAACTGTCGCACTTCCGGTAGCAGTACCTTTACAGATAACATTCACCTGGCCTGATACCACTGCTGTAAGTCCGGTAAGAGGTCCGGTAATTGTAACCGGCACATCCAAAGTACAGTTATTTGTATCCCTTACGGTAATGGTATAATTACCGGCAAGCAGACCCGAAAAAGTTCCATCCGACTGGTAAGCACCACCGTTGAGGCTATATTGATAAGGAGACACTCCGCCGATTCCGGTTACAGTTACCGAACCAGTTGCATTACCAAAACAGCTTACGTTTACTAAATTTGAAATAGTTGCGGTTAATGGTGAAGACGGAGCCGTTATAATTGCGGTATCGGAAACAACACAACCATTGCTGTCAGAAACAATTACAATATATGTACCGGCAACCAGGTTGGTGATAGCCGGAGTGGTTTGCTCAGGTATGGTATTCCATGAATAAGAATAAGGCAAAGTACCTCCCGAAGCAGTAACGGTAGCACTTCCGTTTGTATCGCCAAAGCATATTACGTTTAGCAGCGAACTTATTACAGTTGAAAGCTGTTCAGCAGGCTGGGTGATTATAAATGGAACATCAAGCGTACATGAACTTCCATCACTAATGGTTACAGTATAGCTGCCTGCAACCAAATTGTTAAAAGTTCCGTCAGGCTGTGGTATTCCCCCATTCAGACTATACAGGTAAGGAGGCAAGCCGGTATTTACAGTAATGGTTGCTGACCCACTCGCCTGTCCGAAACACAATACATTAACAAGGTTGGTTATTGTTGCAGTGATTCCGGTTGCAGGCTCAGTTATAATTACAGGAACATCGAAAGTACAATTATTGGCATCCATTATTGTAACAGTGTAAACACCGGCATTCAGGTTTGAGAAGGTACCGCCTGACTGGAATGCGCCCCCATTAAGACTATATTGATATCCCGGTGTTCCACCACTCCCTTCTACTGTCACCGAACCGGTTGAATTTCCAAGACAAAGCACATTAACCTGGTTCGTTATCAAAGCTGATAGAACTACGGAAGGCTCAGTAATGGTAACTATCGCTGAAGAAAAACATCCATTGGAATCAAATATGGCAACAGTATAAGTCCCTGCCGCCAGGGAAGAAGCTGTGGCTGAAGTTTGTGCCGGCACTGTAAGCCATAAATAGGTATACGGAGCTATGCCTCCACTCACCTGGGCTGTAACACTGCCTGTTGCCTGTCCGAAACAGGCAACGTTTACCTGGTTGGTAAATAATACGGCAAGTGGATCGGGCTCGGAAATAGTAACGCTGGCAGTCGTATTGCAACCGTTTCCATCAACGACTGTAACGGTATATGTTCCTGCTGCCAGGTTTGTCGCAGTATTGTTAGTTTGCGCGGGCATAGTGCTCCACAAATAGGAGTACGGAAGTGTACCACCGTTCACAGTAACCGTTGCACTTCCTGTCAGCTGTCCAGCACATAAAATATTAATCTGATTTGTTATTACAGCGGTTAATGCAGTGGCCGGTTCAGTAATGTTAACGATCTGAGTGGTTATACAATTATTGACATCAATTACAGTAACGCTATATATGCCGGCAAAAAGGTTGTTAAAGGTTCCGCTTACCTGTAGTGCACCATCATTAATATTGTATTGATACGGAGGAGTTCCGCCGCTTCCTTCTATGGTAATTGACCCGGTATTAGCTCCGCTGCATGGTACATTAACCTGGTTGGTAACATTGGCGGTGAGTGCTGATGCCGGTTCACTTATTGTTACCGAGGCAGTTGCAGTGCAACCGGCTCCATCCGTAACAGTAAGTGTATAAGTTCCGGCAGCAAGACTGCCTGCCGTAACAGTAGTCTGAACTGGAACTGTATTCCATGAATAACTGTAAGGTAATGTTCCTCCCGAAACCAACGCAACAGCACTTCCGGTTGATTGGCCTAAACAAGCCACATTCACCTGATTGGCAATTGAAACAACCAAAGGGTTTGCCGGAGGCAAAATAGTAACACTCGCTATTGCAGTACAACCCAGCGAATCAGTTACAGTTACACTATAATTTCCGGCAAAGAGGTTGCTAATGGTAGCAGTTGTCTGAACAGGAATAGTATTCCACGAATAAGCATATGGAGCGGTTCCGCCATTGGCAGTTACCGTTGCACTTCCGGTGGATTGGCCCGAACAGGCAATATTTGTCTGGCTGGTGATTACAGCAGTTACGGCTGAGGCAGGCTCAGTAAGATTAACAAAAACAGGAAAAATGCAATTGTTGGCATCCAGAACTATAATAGTATAATTGCCTGCTGCCAGGTTTGTAAAAGCCCCATCCGGTTGTAATGCTCCACCGTTAATACTGTACTGATAAGGAGGTGTTCCACCGCTTCCAACTACTGTAACCGATCCGGTCGGGCTTCCTGAACATAAAACATTAACCTGACTGGTAATGGATGCGGAAAGTGCCGTTGCTGGTTCTGTAATAACTACTGTTGCTGTTAAAACGCACAATGTACCATCAGTAACGGTAACCGTATACGTTCCGGCAGCCAGGTTGCCTACAGTGGCCGTAGTCTGAACAGGAACTGTATTCCACGAATAGGAATATGGCTGTGTTCCTCCCGAAGCGGTAACTGTTGCACTTCCTGTAAATTGGCCAAAACAGGCCACATTCACCTGGTCAGTTATGGCTATAACCAAAGGACTTGCAGGCTCAGTGATGGTAACACTTGCTGTTGCAGTACAACCCAGCGAATCAGTTACAGTTACACTATAATTTCCGGCGAAAAGGTTGCTAATGGTAGCAGATGTCTGAACAGGAATAGTATTCCACGAATAAGTATATGGAGTGGTTCCGCCATTGGCAGTTACCGTTGCACTTCCGGTGGATTGACCCGAACAGGCAATATTTGTCTGGCTGGTGATAGCGACGCTCAAAGCTAAAACGGGCTGCGTGATAGTAGCAATAACAATTGTTGCACAATTGTTGGCATCAAGTACTATTACAGTGTAGTTTCCGGCTGCCAGACCGGTAAAAGTTCCACCTGGCTGCAGTATTCCACCGTTTATACTATATTGATATGGGGGAGTTCCTCCAATGCCCGTAATAGTAATTGAACCTGTAGCTGCGCCATAACAGGTAACATTTGCCTGGCTGGTAATACCGGCTGTGAGTGCTGATGAGGGTTCTGTTATAGTTACCGTAGTTGTACTAAAACATCCATTGGCATCAAATACAGCAACGGTATAAGTGCCGGCAGCCAGATTGGTAGCAGTAGGTGATGATTGTACAGGTGTGGTAAGCCATGTGTAAACATAAGGACCTGTTCCACCGCTCGCCAATGCTGTCGCACTTCCGTTTGCCTGTCCGAAACATGCAATATTGGTTTGGCTGGTTATCGAAACAGTTAGCGGATTGGCAGGTTGGCCTATGGTAACCGGTACATCAACAGAGCAGTTGCTGGCATCCGTTACTGTAATTGTATATATTCCTGCGGCAAGATTCGAAAAAGTACCGCTGGCTTGCTGAACTCCTCCGTTGAGGCTATATTGGTATGGTGGGGTTCCTCCATTACCGGCAAGAGTAACCGAACCTGTAGTAGCACCAAAACAGGCTGCATTAACCAGCGCAGTTACAGTTGCCGTTAATGGAATAGCAGGTTCAGTGATGAAAATGCTGGCTGATTGAGTGCAACCGTTCGAATCGGCAACAATTACAGTATAAAATCCGGTTGAAAGATTTATTGCTGTGGCACCAGTCTGAACCGGAACTGTATTCCAGGAATACGTATAAGGGGTCACCCCTCCACTTGCGGTGACAGTTGCACTCCCTGTGGACTGCCCTGCACAGGCAACATTTACCTGGTTGGAAATTGAAACAGAAAGTGCGGATGCAGGTTGCGTTATATCTACAGTTATAGTATTGGTGCAATTTCGCGAATCCATTACCGTGATGGTATAAACGCCTGCCGGAAGGTTGGAAAATGTATTACCTGCCTGGAACAGAACACCATTGATACTATATGAGTAGCCAGGTGTACCTCCGGCAGCAGCCACAGTAACCGAGCCCGTTGAATTTCCAAAACACGCCACATTAACCTGGTTAGTAACACTAACAGTCAAAGTGTCAGCTGGTGCTGCTACTATCACAGTGGCCGAATCGGAACACCCGTCAAAATCAGTCACAATAACAGAGTAAGTCCCTGAAGTTAAATTAACTGCCGTTGGTGTAGTTTGAACCGGAACAGTACTCCATAAATAAGTATATGGCGGAGACCCTCCGGAAACGCTGGCTGTAGCCGTACCATCATTACCACCGTAACAACTAACCGGTTCACTGCTTATGCTCAGGTTAATGGCTGCTGTTTGTACAACTTCTACAATTTGTTCGCAAGCACTCGAGTTACCGTTAATATCATTAACAATCCAGATTACCGAAGTAGTTCCAACCGGAAATTGTACCGGGGCATTATTGGTAAGATCCTGGATACCGCAGGGATCACTAATTAAAGGCAGAACAAGCGAAACAGTGTCGGTTAGTGAGGCACAGGCCGGTATTGTGAATATGGTGTCGTTAGGACAGACAATCGAAGGGTTCTCGCTGTCAAAAACATTTACCGTAAAGCTGCATGTATCTGATAATCCTTCGGTATCAACGACAATATAGGCAATTGTGGAAACACCAAAGTTAAAATCATAGGGCTGCAGGTAATTTATACCTGTTAACGGTGAAGCATCGTTGTTGGCTCCTGTCATAATCCATGTAAGCGTTGTAATATTTCCATCCTGGTCATAAATAGTCGCCAACAGGTCATTAACCTGGGCTCCACAAACACCGATATCTGATCCCGAACTAATATCCCCCGGGCAACTAACCATAGGGGCATAACTTACCGGGGTAATTGTAATATTAACAATACTGGTATCACAACTTCCAGATGCGTCGCATATCTGGTATATAAAACTGTCATTCCCGTTAACATTTGGGTTTGGAGTGTAAGTGATTGTTCCATCCGGATTAAGCACCACATTTCCCTGAATAGGAAATGTTGTAACCGAAACAGGTGTACCTGCGATAGGGCCATTACATCCGAAATAATCATTTCCAAGTACCGGTAAAATTACCGGAGTGTTTTCGGGTATTGTCGCTGAATTTGGATTGGCAAGCGGACCATCATAACCTACAACCTGAAAATTATCGATAAACAATCGTCCATCACCTATTCCACCGGTGCCATTGCTGGCAAATAATCTGATAAATAGATCGGAGCGGTTATTTATTAAAGAAACTGTTGACCAGTCCACCACTTTCTCGTACCAGGTACCAGCTGAAATCAATGACATTGAACCATTTACAGTATAACTGAACGGATCGGTACTGTAAGCAAAATTAATGGTTTGTGCAGCCCGGTTTCCCCTGCGCGCCTGAACATATACTTTGAATTTCCGGTATTTATATAGGCTATCGCCACTCAAATGAAACTGGAAGTACCTGGTGTTGGTGAAATTTGACGGGTCCATGTAAATAGCCGGGAAGGCAACTGTATTGTCAACAAATGACAGTGCTCCGCTTGCTGTTCCTTCGGTAGCGTTAACAAAGAAAGGTTCGGTTGAAGTAGCCTCGCAAGTAATTCCGGTAGCACTTTGGTTCGGACTGATTGGATAACCGCTAGCACCGATAAAATTATAATTTATCAGTAAAATGCCCTTGGTTACCGTTATTGTTTGTGAACAAGAAGTGATATTGCCATTACTATCGGTCGCTGTCCATGTTATAGTTGTTACACCTGCAGGATAAGGCGAACTGAGTGCAAGTCCGTCACTCCTTGTTCCTGTAACTGCCGGAATCCCGCAATTATCAGTTGCAATTGGTACCACCACGGCTACCGATGCATTACACTGCTCTTCTCCATATGTAGCTTTAATACCGGCCGGGCAGGATATGACAGGTAATTGATTATCATTCACTGTAATGGTAAAACTACAGGATACAGATGTTCCTCCTGCGTCGGTAACGGTATAAGTCATTGTGGTAATACCCACATTGAACACAAAACTTGCCAGGTTATTGATGCCAACAAGCGGAGAAGCAGCATTGGTTGCCCCGGCCATTGTCCAGGTAAGGGTTGTGATATCGCCGTCGGGGTCATTTATTGTTGCTAGGAGGCCATTAACAGTGGAAGCACAAATTCCGGGATCAGTTACCGATGCAAGGTTCACGGGGCAAACAATTGCAGGCGGAGCAGGCAAAGCCAGATTTGAATTGTATTGTATAAGATCAATGATGCTGCTGTATTTTAAATAGGTGAAAAAAACGGAATATGTTAAAGAGCCGGAATTTTTTAGGGATGCATTCTTAACCATGAAATAGTCTGATCCTGATTCTACTGAAAGTGAATTCGTGAAATCTGCTTTGTGCCACCGTGTATGTGCTTTGGATGAAACACCGAATGCAAAAAGCAGCAGCATTAAAACCAATACAAATGTCTTTCGGCAGATTCGGATATATAAAGATTTTTTCATGTCGGTGGTTTTAATCTTTTAATGTTTTAGCCCGGCAGTTTAATAAAAAACTACCGGCTTTTTAACTGACGGAAATGGGTTAAGGTTATATTACAGCAGTAAAGAGTTTTACGATTTTTCATACTTCAATTCGTCGGGTTTCCATTTTCTCAGTTATCCTCCTAATCTTTGTGCAAGTTATTACAAAAAAAAGCCTGCATAAGGTTGCTTAAAATAAGTTATTAAACGATTTATCAACAATCATATACCTGTATATCAGCAGATTAAATGCTTTTTCAGGAACCTTGTTTTTGTGCCATAAACGTAAGCGAATAGCATATTTTAAATGCAGGTCATTCAATACCTCATTCTCTCTTGTTTAAATTTGAAATTCCACTTTAGCATATCGGATAATCGTGGCCGGGATTAACCATGCATTGAAGAATGATGAACCAGCCAGAATAAAAAAAAATTGCACGTTAAAATTAAAGTTATGTCAGCAAGTATATTAAGCAGCAGTCATTCAATATCCGGAACAGGAAAATTGATTTCTACTAATAATATATTTAAACAAATAATCGAATTAGTTAAAAAAAAACAAAAACACAATAGTTTCTCCGGCCAACTGTTGCTTTAAAACAGATTATTAACTACCTTTGTGCTACTTAAAATACGACATGCACTCCAATAATTGAACGTGTGTTATGCTATAAAAACTCTTGATAACTATTCGTGATTCCTTCAGAAATAATTCAAAAAAAAAAACAAAACCAATTCTTATGAAAACAAAAATCATTTTATCTCTCGGGTTAGCGGCAGTAATGCTGGGAACATCCTGTGTTAGTTCAAAAAAGTACAAAACACAAGTTGCCAGTTTTGATGCATTAAATGCACAATATACCAAGAAACAGGCTGATTTAAACGCCTGCGAAACAGCCAAAGCCAATTACCTGAAACAGATTGACGACCTGAACAAGCAACTGGCAGAATTAAGTAAAGAACAGGCATATCTTGAAAAGAATAACACGGTGGTGCTGAATCAGTTGGAGGCACTTTCGGTAATTTCAAGTTCACAGGCTGAAAGCATCAAGAAATCAATGGATAACATTGGCATGAAAGATGCTTATATACAGGGGCTTCAAACTTCGCTGGCGCAAAAAGATTCGCTCAACATGGCCCTGGTGATGAACCTCAAAGGTGCAATTGGAAACCTGGAAGACAAAGACATTAATATTAAGGTGGATAAAGGAGTTGTATTTATTGATATCTCCGATAAACTCCTTTTTAAAAGCGGAAGTTATGTAGTGACCGATAGGGCAAAAGAGGTACTTGGAAAAGTTGCATTAGTACTTAAGAACCAGCCAAATATGGAATTTATGGTCGAAGGACATACGGACAATGTTCCTTTCAAACGTGGTGACCTTCTTGATAACTGGGATTTAAGTGTAAAACGCTCAACCACCATAGTCCGCTTACTCCAGGCAGAATATGGTCTTGATCCTTCGAAAATCATTGCCGCCGGACGCAGCGAATACCAGCCGCTGGCATCGAACAGTACCGTTGAAGGCAAAGCTTCGAACCGCCGTACACGCATCGTAATTCTTCCACAACTCGACCAGTTCTTCAAACTGCTCGAAAAGAATTAAGAAATAGAATACCGGTTTTATCAATTCAAACCGGAATTATTTGAAACAGACATCCCGGAGTAAACCTGTTATTAAACAGAGTTCAGCTCCGGGATGTTTTTTTTTTTGAATTCAGATCATCCGGTGACTAATTTTTATGCTTGTCTGAATTATGGCAGCAGGTTTCGGCTGTGCAGGTTTCAGGCTTTTCGACCACAAGCACCACACTGAAAATTCCTTCATCAGAATTTATATCATTGTATTTCTTTATTCCTTCGGCATCGAGGTATTTCTCCAGCAGTTCATCAGGCAATTTCACTTTATTCACTTCAACAATGCCTCCCTGAGCGAAACCTGTCTTACGGAAATAGTTCATGAATGCATCCACTTTCTCAGCACCGGCAATACAACCGGCAATGGCTGATGCTTCTTTTCGTAACGCGTCAGGGATTTCCTCAAGGATCACAAAATCCGACACACACACATAACCGTTGTGTTTTACCACCCGGTACATTTCGTCGGCCACCTTTTGCTTGTTCGACTGCAGGTTGAAAACACAGGTCGAATAAATCACATCAGCGTATTCGTCGGATACCGGTGCAGCTTCAATATCACCTAAACGGAATTCAACATTATTTACTTTAAGTGAATCGAGCAAACCACGCGCTGTTTCTATATTTCGTTGCGACTTATCAATTCCGATCACTTTGCCCTTTGAACCCACTATGCCCGCCAGCGAAAAGGATTCGTTACCTGTTCCTGAACCGAATTCAACCACACGGTCACCTTCCTGTATGAGCTGGAAACGCGACGGCAAATCAGGGTTTATTTCCGAATCATCATGGCTTTCGGAATGCCCGCCGGAGTGACTGCCGCAACCTCCCGATCCGCAACCACAGGCACTGTTTTTGACTTTGTCGGTATTTTCAATTGTCTTTAATTCTGACTGCATAGCATGTAATTTTAAGTTTTTATGAAAGATTATTTAAAGCGAAGCAAACAATTTAACTCAACATAAACAAGCATCTCACCCGAAGGTTTTGTGTGAACAAATATTTATTTTTCACGATATGAATAATCCTGATTCAATAATTCTTAACGCTTTGACTATTAAGAACAATCTTGATTTTCGCTCCATCGGAAATATTTTGAATTATACGAACGACAATGTACTGATTTACCAGTTAAAATAAAGCACGAATTATTACTCAGTTAAAACCCGATTCATTAAAATTCCTTAAAAGAAAAGCATGTATGCTTCAAACCTTTAACTTTGCGCCAAAATTAATTAAACCATGCTTCGTACTTTTTTTGCTTTTGCTATCTTACTAATCATTGCTGCTTCGTGTGATACGGATACAACCGACTACGGGCCGATAGATAAAAAAATAATCGGGGAATACCTCGCTGACAGCAACCTTACAGCTCAATCCACATCCTCCGGTTTGTATTATATAATCGAAAAGCCAGGTGGAGCCAACCACCCCAATATCAACTCACTGGTTGTAGCTAATTATAAAGGGTATCTCCCCAATGGAACCGTTTTCGATGAATCCTATTCATCAGGAAGTCCATCAACTTTTGCACTCAATGCCGTTATAAAAGGCTGGCAGGAAGGATTGCAGTTAATAGGTGTTAAGGGGAAAATTCAACTTTTTGTTCCTTCTGCACTAGGGTACGGGTCCACGGGGAAAGGTGATGTACCGCCAAATACTGTTATGATATTTGAAGTTGAACTGGTTGAATTCTATTAAAAGCCATGCCCGACCGGAGCAGAGAATCTTTACTTGATTTCGGCCAGGCATACCGGAAAGCGGCCGATTACTGTGTTGTTCAGGATCGTTGCATAAGTGAAATTCGG
This sequence comes from Bacteroidales bacterium, assembly GCA_038212135.1. Classification (GTDB taxonomy): domain Bacteria; phylum Bacteroidota; class Bacteroidia; order Bacteroidales; family UBA4417; genus UBA4417. The sequence goes on from JBBQUX010000008.1 coordinate 42,167, forward strand.
TTAAAACTGAAATTTTGGAATATAGATAACAGTTTCACCGATGATATTATCAAAAAGCTGATGGATGAAGGTTTCCTGGACGAGAAACGGTTCGCTGTAAACTATTCCGGAGGAAAATTCAGGATAAAAGGCTGGGGGAAATTAAAAATTGCCGAAGGACTCAGGGCTCGTTCCATTCCTTCGTCACACATACAGGAAGCACTTGCAACCATTGATAGCGCGGAGTACTTTTTATTTCTACAGTCATTGCTTGCGAAAAAGATTAAACAACTTGGCAGTAAAACACCGGCTAACTTACAGAAAGCTATTTTTTTTGCTGCCTCCAGGGGGTTTGAACCTGGACTCATTACTAGTGTCACTATGAAAACTCATCATTTTACATAAAAATGCTCATTTTCTTTAACTTTAGGTTAGGCAGGCAAAACTCAATGTTCTGTGCGCGAGGACTTTCCCTTACGGGGACCAAGGGGTGAGCGTGGGCAAAACTCATTTTATACTCGTTTTCTTATCCGCACTAACAAACATGTTAAGAAACATATAAATACCTGATTTACAAAAACATAATTCTATCATGATAAATATTGACAATCTTAAAGAACTATCAAAGCGACTCGAAGCGCTGAGGAGGTTCCTTTGACTTCGACACGAAACTTGAATTAATCGCCGAAGAAGAAAAGACAACGCAAGCTCCTGATTTCTGGGATGATCCTAAAAAGGCCGAGGTCGTTCTGAAATCAATTCAGGAAAAGAAAAGCTGGACCAATGCATATACAGATGCTGAAGTCTCGCTTGCCGATATTAATGTATTGTTCGAGTTTTTCCAGGCCAGTGAAGCGACTGAACAGGAATTGGATGAGCATTTCGAAAAAACGATTGCCCTTTTCGACAAACTCGAATTCCGCAACATGCTCCGTAACGAAGAAGACGGACTTAGTGCAATACTTCAGATTAATTCAGGAGCTGGTGGCACCGAAAGCCAGGACTGGGCCCAGATGCTTATGCGTATGTATATCCGCTGGGCTGAGCGCAACAACTACAAAGTACGTGAACTCGACTTAAGCGAAGGCGACGTTGCCGGTATTAAATCCGTGTCGATCGAAATTGAAGGCGACCATGCTTTTGGTTACCTGAAAAGCGAAAACGGGGTTCACCGCCTGGTACGTCTCTCCCCTTTCGATTCGGCAAACCGTCGCCACACATCGTTTGCATCGGTTTATGTTTACCCGGTTGTAGATGATAATATTGATATTCAGCTAAGCCAGGCTGATTTAAGCTGGGATACATTCAGGAGCAGCGGCCCGGGAGGCCAAAACGTGAACAAGGTGGAAACTGCCGTTCGCTTATATCATGCACCCTCCGGAATTGTGGTTGAATGCCAGGTTACACGCTCGCAACAGCAAAACCGCGATAAAGCCATACAGATGCTCAAATCGCAGCTCTACGAAATTGAAATCCGTAAGAAAAAAGAAGCACAGGCCGAAATAGAAGGCAACAAGAAAAAGATAGAATGGGGATCACAGATCCGAAACTATGTGCTTCATCCTTATAAATTGGTTAAAGATATCCGCACCGGCCACGAAACTTCAAATGCTTTTGAAGTGCTCGATGGCGACCTGAACGAATTTATCAAATCCTACCTTATGGAGTTCGGAAGGAACGAGTAAGGCTTCATAACACGGAAAATTATCTAAAAGCTGGTAGCAATGATAATTGCAAAAACTCCGAAAACAAAGGATGGTATTGCCATTGTCCTCATATTTCTCCTTTCGGTTCCGGTGTTTTATTTTGCGCTTATCGTTCCTTTCGAAACCGATACCGGCAATAGTGTGGTTCATTATTTTTTTGTCCGATATGCTTTTGAAAACCCTGTGCTGTTTCCCGATCATTGGGCTAAACCGTTTTTTACTTTACCGGCCTCACCTTTTGCGCAGTTTGGATTTGGCGGAATGAAGCTTTTTCGGCCGCTTTGAAATTAACGTGAACCAATCAAAAAAATATTCCTGATTTTTGCCAATTGAAGCGTACGGAATAGCAATAAAAGTTTCCCTATCTTTGGAAAGTATTCAACCTTTTTCAGAAAAACCGTATGATAACCATTTACCACAACCCCAAATGCCGCAAATCACGCACCGGATTGCAATACCTTCAGGATAAAGGACTGGAGCACACAGTTATTGAATACCTGAAAACCCCGTTTACACGCGAACAGTTCAAAGAATTGCTGATGAAACTCAATATGCGGCCTGCTGAAATTGTACGCACACAGGAGGATGAATTCAAGGAAAAGCTGAAAGGAAAAACGTTTACCGATGAAGAATGGATTACAATTCTTCTCGAAAACCCAAAGCTGATACAGCGGCCTATCGTGGTGAAAAATCATAAAGCGGTGCTTGGCCAGCCAGCGGATGAAATTGACAGGTTGTTGTAAGTTAAGTAGAGAAAGGGTGAGAGATTTGGGAAGTTGTGAGTGGTCATTCTGTTGTGGAAGAATGAGTGGGTTGAAGGTTTCAGAAGTTGTGAGTGGTCATCCGGGGTGGAAGGTTGAGTTGGTTGAAAGGTTGAGATGTTGTGAGTGGTCATTCGGTGGTTGAAGGGTGAGTTAATTGAGGGGTTTGGCAAGTTGTGAGTGGTCATTCGGTGGTTGAGGGATAAGCATTCGGAGTGTTTGAGAGCGGGAAAAGCTTTTTGGCAGGTTTCTGAGTTCGAATATATTCAAATTATAATCAGGTGTTTCAGGGAATGAATTTCTAATTTTACACAATGGATATTGATGATTTAAAAGTTTATCAACAAGCAATGAAACTTGCTGAAAAAGTCTGGATTATTGTCATGAAATGGGACGCTTTTGCCAAATATCCGATAGGAAAACAATATACCGAAGCAGCACAACCGAATGACAACCCATCCCTCTCAAACCCCTCACAAATCTCAACCCTTCACAACCGAAACCACTAATTAACCCCAATCTACTAAAATACCACCTATCATGAAAACCCGCATCGAAAAAGACACCATGGGACCGGTTGAGGTTCCTGCAGACAAATACTGGGGCGCTCAGACTCAGCGTTCGAAAGACAACTTCCGAATTGGCGATGGATATATGCCGATCGAAATTATCAGGGCTTTTGCCATATTGAAAAAAGCGGCTGCACTTACAAACCGCGATCTTGGTGTTCTGCCAGCTGACAAATGCGACCTGATCGGGAAAGTATGCAACGAAATCACCGAAGGCAAACTTGATGACCAGTTCCCGCTGGTAGTATGGCAAACTGGTTCAGGTACTCAAAGTAATATGAATGTAAACGAAGTAGTAAGCAACCGGGCACATGTAATTGCCGGCGGAGTGCTGGGCGAAGGCAAAAGCCCACTGCATCCGAATGATGATGTTAACAAATCGCAGAGCAGTAACGACACTTTCCCGACCGCCATGTCAATTGCTGCCTACAAGATGCTGATTGAGGTTACGCTTCCAGGGGTTCAGAAATTGCGTGATACTCTGGCTGCAAAAGCTGAAGAGTTTAAAAAAATAGTAAAGATAGGCCGCACACATTTAATGGATGCAACTCCGCTCACCCTGGGACAAGAGTTTTCGGGATATGTTTCGCAGTTGGATCATGGGATGAGAGCCGTTAAAAACACACTTCCACACCTGGCTGAACTGGCACTCGGCGGAACCGCTGTCGGAACCGGGATTAACACACCCAAAGGATACGATGGTAAAGTTGCTGAACATATTGCCGCGCTTACCGGTTTGCCATTTGTGACAGCTGAAAATAAATTCGAAGCCTTATCGAGCCACGACAATATAGTGGAAGCTTCAGGTGCACTTAAAATGCTTGCCACCAGCCTGATGCATATTTCCAGCAATATCCGCCTGCTTGCTTCCGGTCCCCGATGTGGAATAGGCGAACTGCATCTGCCTGAGAACGAACCCGGTTCATCCATTATGCCCGGCAAGGTGAACCCGACACAAAACGAATCGCTTACTATGGTTTGCGCACAGGTAATTGGTTGCGATGCTGCCATAACAGTTGCGAATACACATGGGCATTTTCAACTGAATGTATTTAAACCGGTCATTATCTATAATTTCCTTATGGCAGCAAGGCTTATCGGTGATGCCTGCGTATCGTTTAACGACAATTGTGCTGTTGGCATTGAGGCTAATCTTGCCTTTATCGGCAAAAATCTGGAAAACTCCCTCATGCTGGTAACCGCGCTCAATACACATATCGGTTACGAAAATGCTGCAAAAATTGCAAAAAAAGCTCACCACGAAGGCACAACTTTACGTGAAGCCGCCATGGCTCTCGGACTGGTTACTGATGAGCAATTCAGCGAATGGGTCGACCCAACAAAGATGATCGGATAAGCACTTCATCTGCAATTATTTACAAAACCCTTGACAATGTTTATTGTTGAGGTTTTTTTGTGCAACAGGTTTTATAAACTCTGCCTGAAAAAATTCTTTTCCCAATCATAATTGGCTTACCTTTGCACTCCATTTCAAAACAAACGCAGGAATGTAAAAAACACAAGTACTTACGATCATTAAATCAGGGCAACCTATGATTCAGACTATAAAGATAGGAACGCTTAAATGGCATTATATTGAAGATCCGTCCGACGAGGATCTCGGATTCCTGAAAGACAACTTTCACTTCCACCCTCTCGATATTGAAGACTGCCGGAGTGTGAATCAACGACCTAAGATCGATATTTACGATGACTATTATTTCCTTATCCTGCATTTTCCGCATTACGACCGCTGGAACCGTTTCCTGAAAACCAAAGAAGTGAAAATCTTCTGGGGCGAAGATTATATGATCACTATCGGAAAACCTCATTGGGTTGTAAGCAGCCTGTTCAACAGTGCTAAAGAAAAAGTCGATCCTTACGAAATACTTCAGGCCGGCACGTCCGATGCCCTGCTTTATAAAGTCCTCGAAAAATTAATGCAGGAAACCCTTTCGCTGATCAGCAAATTAGGTATCGAACTCGAACTTATCAATCGGGAACTTTTTGGCAAAAAAGCAGAAAAAACCATCGAACGTATTTCGCTTACGCGCAGAAATATGATACTGCTCAACACCATCTTCAAACCACAACTCAGGCTTTTCCAGAAATTCGAATCCGGGCAGATTGAAGGATTTGCCGAAAATATGGAGGAATACTGGGGCAATATCCTCGACTACTACCAGAAAATGTGGGATATGATCGAAGACTACGAAGAACTGATAGAAGGCTTATCGAAAACGTTCGACTCCATGCAGACTAACCGCAGCAACGAGATAATGAAAGCCCTCACACTCATTTCGTCTATTTTACTCCCGCTTACATTTATCGCCAGCCTTTACGGGATGAATGTGAAATTGCCGCTGATGAACGACACATATACTTTCTGGATGCTTATAGGAAGCATGCTCCTGATCTCCGGTGGATTTATCTATTTGTTTAAGCGAAAGAAGTGGATGTGATTGCAGGATAAGCACTTGTTTTAAAATAAACTGTACAATTTTAGACTATTCAATTTTTCCGGACTCATTGAAACCCATAATTTCTTCCTGCCTGCGGATGGATTCCTCATGGACGAGTTGCAACATCTGAAGTAAAAAATCATTGTTTAATCCAATACGGGTACCCAGGTTAAGCCGGTCGTAAATAATATCGCTCCAGCGGCGGATTTGTAAAATCGTAATATTGTTTTCTTTCTTGTAATGCCCTATTTCGTCCACTATTTTCATACGTTTGCTTAATATATCAAGCAACTCGGCATCCATTTTATCAATTTCGCGCCTCAACATTTCGAGTCTGGTTTCAAACTCAGCGCTTCCCCTGGTCTGGCGGATAACAAGTGATTTTAGCAGTACTGAAAGTTCTTCGGGCGTTATCTGCTGACTGGCATCTGTTAAAGCATGATCAGGATCCGAGTGTGATTCAATCATTAAACCAGCCATTTCAAGATCGAGTGCTTTCTGGCTTACCGGCAGTAAAAGATCACGGCGGCCGCTGATGTGGCTGGGGTCGCAAATAACCGGTAAGCCCGGAACAAGGCGTTGAAGTTCAATGGGGACTTCCCACATCGGCTGGTTTCGGTAAAGCGCGTGGCGGTAGTAGTAAAATCCCCTGTGTATGGCAACAAGTTTCCGGATTCCCGACTTATTCAGCCTTTCGAGTGCACCCAGCCAAAGCGAAATATCAGGATTCAGCGGATTTTTAACCATAACCGGTATATCCACACCCTGAAGTACTTCCGACAACTCCTGAACCGAAAAAGGATTTACCACTGTTCTGGCTCCCAGCCACAAAATATCCACATTATTTTTCAGACAGGCTTCCACATGCTCAGGTCGGGCAACTTCAACGGCAGTTTTTAGCCCTGTTTCCTGCTGAACGTTTCTCAGCCATTCGAGCCCGATATTGCCTATACCCTCAAAGGCAGAAGGCCTGGTGCGTGGTTTCCACAATCCGGCACGAAACACTTTTACTTCAGGTATCGAAGCCAGCCGCCGGGCCGTATCCATAACCTGGTCGTGAGTTTCAGCACTGCACGGACCACTTATCACCAGTGGGAAATTACCGGTTGGCATCCAGTCGCTGAGCGGAATAATATCAAATTGTTTTTCCATAGATTTAATCGGGTAAAAGTAAACAAAACATGCTTTGTATATTTTATAGGATCTACTGTTAATTTAGTGGGTAAATTAAAATTGTCGGAAGTCGGAAGTCGGAAGACGGAAGTCGGAAGACGGAAGTCGGAAGACGGAAGTCGGAAGACGGAAGTCGGAAGACGGAAGACGGAAGTCGGAAGACGGAAGTCGGAAGACGGAAGTCGGAAGTCGGAAGACGGAAGTCGGAAGACGGAAGTCGGAAGTCGGAAGTCGGAAGTCGGAAGTCGGAAGTTTTCCTGAAAGGTTTAAAATCCATTGCAGGACGAACATTGAACTGCTCCTGGTAATCCTGAACTTTTGGTTCTATGTTAGAATTTTTATCATGTTGGTATCTACATCGTTCTTCCGACTCTGGACTTCTGACCCCAAAAAGCACCAATTCCATTAAATTCGTGGCAGAACCATTTTATTGAACCTATACGTCACTAAAATTGTTAATTTTCAACCATGCAAAGCCCACATAAAGATTTGTGAATATTTCCTTATCTTTGCACACTAATCACAATAAAATTGCAAATATCTAATTACAAAGCATTTATGTCGGAATCGAAAAGAACTAAAATCATTGAACTGCTCAAATCACCTGAAAATATTGGCATTGGAAATAGTGTAAGTATAAAAGGTTGGGTCCGTACCAAGCGCGGAAACAAAAATGTTGCATTTATTGCTCTTAACGATGGTTCAATAATCCATAGCATACAGGTAGTAGTCGACCTGGCAAATTTTGATGAGGAATTGCTCAAGCAAGTGAATACAGGAGCATGCATCGCAGTTACAGGTTTGCTGGTCGAATCTCCCGGTGCCGGTCAATCGGTGGAAGTTCATGCCACGCAGATTGAAGTATACGGCAGCGCAGATCCTGAAGCTTATCCCCTTCAGAAAAAAGGCCATACACTTGAGTTTCTTCGCGAAATTGCTCACCTCAGGCCGCGCACCAATACGTTTGGAGCGGTATTGCGTATCAGGCACAATATGGCTTATGCCATTCATAAATATTTCAACGACAAAGGCTTCTTCTATATTCATACCCCTATTATTACAGGTTCCGATGCAGAAGGTGCCGGTGCCATGTTCAGGGTTACCACGCTGGATATGAATAACCTGCCAAAAAACGAAACCGGTGATATTGATTATACACAGGACTTTTTCGGTAAAAGCACCAACCTTACGGTTTCGGGTCAGTTGAATGGAGAACTTGCCGCGATGGCTCTATCTGAAATATATACCTTCGGGCCTACTTTCAGGGCCGAAAACAGCAATACGCCCCGCCACCTGGCCGAGTTCTGGATGATAGAACCGGAAATGGCATTCTACGATATTGTTGACAATATGGACCTGGCGGAAGATTTTCTGAAATACCTGATCCGTTACGCTATTGAACATTGTTACGATGACCTGGAATTCCTGCAGAAAATGTACGACAATGAGCTGCTCGAAAGACTTAACTTCGTGGTTAACAATAATTTTGAAAGGCTCACTTATACTAAAGCCATCGAGATACTGGAAGTTTCAGGTCAAAAATTTGAATTCCCTGTTGAATGGGGCGTCGACCTGCAATCGGAACACGAACGATACCTGGTCGAAAAAGTCTTTATGAAACCCGTAATCCTTATCGATTACCCCATTGAAATAAAGGCATTTTATATGAAACAGAATGATGATGGCAAAACAGTAAGGGCTATGGACGTTCTATTTCCCCGCATCGGTGAAATTATCGGTGGATCGCAACGTGAAGAGAATTACGAAAAACTGATAACCCGTATTCATGAACTTCACATTCCTGAAAAAGATATGTGGTGGTACCTCGAAACCAGAAAATTCGGTACAGCGCCGCATGCAGGATTCGGATTAGGTTTCGAGAGGCTGATGCTGTTTGTAACCGGTATGGCAAATATACGCGATGTGATCCCTTTCCCACGTACACCTATGACTGCCGATTTTTAACATAGAGCTGTATGACTTTTCACATGTTGTGCCATTAAATAAAAAGAATTACCTTTGAGTAGCATACGTTTACAATTCATTTTGCCAAAATGTTAAATCAACGCCTTCAGCAGAAATTATTACAAAAGCTTTCGCCTCAGCAGATATTGCTGATGAAGCTTTTGCAGATTCCGTCTATGGCTCTTGAACAGCGAATCAAGCAGGAAATTGAAGAAAATCCCGTACTGGAAATTGATGAGGAATATGACTCGGAGAATGACGGAGAAACTGATGATTTCGACGATTCGTTAAAAGATAAAAATGAAGATCATCAAAATGAGGTAGACGTTAACGATTATCTGAATGATGATGATGTTCCCTCCTACCGCCTGAATGCCGGTAACACCTCTGCCAGCGACGAGCGTAAGGAAGTACCGATGGTTGCCGATACAGGATTTATGGAAGTTCTGCTTTCGCAACTCGACCTTAAGGATCTTCCTCCTCAAAACCATGTTATCGGGACAACAATTATTGGCAATCTGGATGAGTCAGGGTATTTGCAGCGCGATCTGAGCGCTATGATAGATGATCTGGCATTTACACAGGGAATTACCACCACCCTCGAAGAGATTGAACAGATGCTCACTGTGGTTCAAGGATTTGAACCTGCCGGTGTTGCAGCCCGTAACCTGCAGGAATGCCTCGTTTTGCAGCTAAACAGACTGGATCCCACACCTTCGGTTAAGCTGGCTGTTATTATACTCGAACGCTGCTTCGAAGATTTTACAAAAAAACATTACGATAAGATACTGAAAAGGACCCATTCGGAGGAAGAGGACCTGCGTGATGCAATTAACGAAATACTTAAGCTAAATCCCAAGCCCGGAAGTGCCTTCAGCGCATCAACCGCAGGCAATCAGTATGTAATCCCCGATTTCATCGTTGACAATAAAGATGGTGTACTCGAACTTATCCTCAACCAGCGCAATATGCCTGAACTGAGGCTGAACAGGACTTATACCGAGATGCTTGAAACATATGGTGAAAATAAGAACCGCAAAGAAAAAAACGACTCGCAGCGTGATGCAGTAGTTTTCATAAAGCAAAAAATTGATTCGGCCCGTTGGTTTATTGAAGCCATACGGCAACGGCAGGATACACTTTATCTTACCATGAAAGCTATCATGGACTACCAGTCGAAATATTTTCTCGAAGGAGACGAAACCCTGCTCCGACCCATGATACTGAAAGATATTGCCGAGCGGGTAAACCTTGATATTTCGACTATCTCGCGCGTAGCCAACAGTAAATATGTGCAAACACCTTTCGGGACATTTCTTTTGAAAAGTTTTTTCTCCGAATCGTTGCAAAACGATCAGGGCGAAGAAGTTTCAACAAGAGAAATAAAGAAAATCCTTGCCGATTGTATTGTGGCTGAAGATAAAAGCAAACCAGTCACCGACGAAGAACTCACCACTATCCTCAGGCAAAAAGGGTATCCTATTGCCCGGCGAACCGTGGCTAAATACAGGGAGCAACTCAATATTGCTGTTGCACGCCTTCGGAAGGTAATGTAATACATTGAATATCAAGTATTCCAATTTACTTTCAAAAAAAGTAATGATATGCCCTAGTGCGGCGAAGTTTATTCCTCCGGCTATTTCAAAAAGAACATTGCCATTTTAAAAGTCAAGCCATTTGTATGATGCAAACCAGTGATTTCCATATTTCGAGAATTTTATCGTATGCCCTTCACCCGCTTTTAATTCCCACGCTTGCAACTTCCGCATTGATGCTCAGGCCCGACCTGTATTCAATAGTATTACCTGATACATTACGAATCTGGTTTCTATCCTTAGTATTTGTTTTTACGCTTGTAATTCCTGTTACTGGGGTATTGATTCTACTGAAATTTAACGCAATAAACTCTATGGAGATGAATCAGCGGAACGAACGCACCATTCCATTGATTATTGCGGGTACTTCTTTTATGGTATTGCTGTATTCGTTGAAATCGACCGGCATACCGCCCATCTTCCTTTACGTAATCTATTCAGCTACGTTTGCCCTGCTGGCCGGGCTCATAATTAATCTTGTGTATAAAATCAGCCTGCACACCCTCGGATGGGGCGCAATGGCTGCAACTCTTACCGCCATGTCAATAAAGATGGGGATACCCCTGATGATATTTATTATTCTTTCAATTATAATATCCGGGCTTGCCGGTTATGCGCGCTTAAAGCAAAACGCCCACAACCAGGCCCAGGTTTATCTGGGATATGTTGCAGGCGTATTGGTAATAGTATTAATTTCGGTTATTGAATGATTAATATGGTTTGAAAACCACGCCAACCGATATGGGATATATCTGTGGACCAAGATCCTTTTCAAATACAGATGAAAGCTGATAGAATACTGAAGCTCCGAACCATTTGTATCCGATTACAGCATAAGGGCCGTAATGAAAATTATCAATATTACGAAGCTTAAGTGATTTTTCCTTTACCTCGTAACCGCTGCCATCCAGATCGCTGCCTTTATACTTTGTGTGCGCGTCAAGACTCCAACCAACTTTAAAACCAAGCGTACCGTGTATTTTGCTGCTCGATTTATACTGAAACCCGAATGGAATATCAACGTAGGTAATTGAAAGTTTACTCTTTTTCAGCTCTATGTCTTTGCCATTAAATTTCTTTGGCACATTGTAAAAATAGGACACATTCTGTCGTAACGGATCATCAATCAATGGTTCTTCATAAATATTGTACTCACCAACTCCAAGCAGAGCCTGGTTGTAAAAGTTATGTGCACCTATTCCTCCTCCTATAAAAAACGACATATGTCCCTTTTTATCCATCGGAAACATATAATGTATAAAAACGTCAACACCCTGGTTGATCGCCCTGGGATTGATTGAATCAGGAACTTTCATCCAGAAATCATTAAAGACACCAAAACCAAGGCTTAACCTTTTGCGGATGGATTCGGCTGAAGGTTTTTGCGCATAAGATGAAGCTGCCAGAGCCAATAAGACAATAACTAAAACTATTTTGCGGTTCATTGAAGATGTTTTTTCGAAAGCAAAGATAAAGTAAAAAGCGGATTACATGCATTGAAGATTGAAATGTGTATGTTAAGAAATGCAAATATTATCCATAATTGTATTTAAAGCAGGTGAGATTAATACATTTTGAAGATTACAAGTCTCAAATTCATTCCAGTCGTGCAGAACAAAATCTTTTAGGAAAAGAAATTCATTGTTAAAAAACTTCTCAATTCGATAAGCCCCGGGTTGAGCCAGTTATAAAATTCCTTTAACAGGAAAATTCACAGTATTTGCTTTAGCCTATTTCTTTAGCTCATTAAACCAATTTATGGTTTTAAATCCCCATGGCAACAAACTGAATTCATGATCGGTTCCTGGCAGATTTATAAGCTGAATTTTATCCTGGCCGACACCTAAGTTCAAGAAACTGTTATACATAAGTTGTGATTGTTCAGGAGGAACATTGAGGTCGGCAGAGCCATGGTAAAAATTAACTTTTGAAGTTGGCATCCATGCTGGTACACTATTCTTCGCCAGAAGTGACCGTAGTTGTGCAAAATCAGCCCCACTGCCGAAATCCGAGATCATACCGGTTTTGAGAAGTACCGGCATAGTATCGTTGAGTTGAGCATCTACCTGCGTGTTGGAATACGTTCCGTTGAAAAGTTCCGGGATACGGGTAGAATAGGGTACGTTGAAAAATTTACTGAGCGGGTCAGTATGTGCTCCGGATACCTGCTGCGAATAGATGAAATACGGAAGGTACAGCGGCCCCGGGAAAACCTGCTGTGCCAGCACGTATGTTGACATGGCCATCATATCATATGCCCCAGCACCGCACGAAGTTGCCGTAACCGGTATAGCTGTTTTGTAGTTTGTTTCTATGGTATTAAGTGCCGAAAGCGTTGCCCACCCTCCCTGTGAGTAACCCATAAGGAAATGTTCGCCACTGAATGTAGCTTGTATATCTTTTTCACCAGGCAATTCGTGGCATGCCCTTATCATGTCGATCACTGCCCTGTCAGTAGTTTCCCTTTCATAATATGGGTGAAGATATTGTGCCGATGCTCCGAATCCTATGTAATCGGGTAAGGCTATAATATAACCGTTCCCTGCCATATATTCCATCAGTGTGTAGTAATAGCTGGTCGGATTCACGCTGGGGCAAGCTGACTTTTGGGTATTGGTTCCGTTTTGAAAACTAATAACAGGGAAGTCTTCCTGTGATTGAGGAAGGCATACCAACCCGGATGCAATAACCGATTCACCTTTATAAACAGACTTATAAGTGATTCTATATACCTCAACTCCGTAGGCAGTATTATTGGCAATAACAGCTGCTTCAGGATAAATATTCTGCCATGATCCAATTTGCTGCCTGATAGTTTCAATCGGATGAGTGAGAATCTTTTGATACGAAACCAATATTTCATTTGCCGGTTCTTCTTCCGGGCTTTCCTTTTTACATCCTGACGTAACGGAAAGGCTCACAATCAGAATTACCAGCAGGCAGAAGCGTAAAAAGGTGTTTTTCTTTTGTTCAACTGAAGATTCCATCGCTCAAAATTTATAGTATGAAAGTAACAATGAGAAGCCGGTATAAGTTCAGAGATTAAAATCCCTCCGATCAAAATTTCCCGGTTGCAATTTTACATTTGCCATATTACCTGAAACAGGAAAATATCCGGGCAGACTATTTTGTAGCTGCCTTCACAAATTCTTCAGCCTCGTTGAAAGCCTGATTTATAGTCTTTGCAGCATCTTTATCAAGCATAGCGGCAAATGCAGGGGCATTCATTCGCGCAATATATGTAATTCCGTCCGACTTCTCGTAAATCGAAATGCGACATGGAAGCATGGGTGATACATCGCGGAGTTGGTCCTTTGAAAGAATCTGGAAAGCAAGCCCTGGGTTGCAAATCTCAATTACTTTAACGGGCAAAACTTCCTTGCCGTTTTTTTTCATGGTTTCCTGCAGATCGTGGGTTATCGTTATTTTCCAGCCTTTTTCATGAATGGCCTTCGACAGTAAATCCATTGTTTGGCCAAAGTCGTACCTGCTCGTACTTTCGATCATCAGCGGTGAACTCGCTGTTTTGCTTAGTTGCGCGGAAGCCATAAGGCCGGATACAAGTAATATGCTCAGAATTAAGTGCCTGATTTTCATTTTGCTTTTCATTTTTTAATTTCTATCTGTAATACAAACGCAATACCCGGCATAAAGTTTATCACTATGTACAATACCTGCCAGTAAAGTTAAATATGTAAGCTTTTTTCTGCAACTTAATTGATCCGGATTCTGCAAATGATGTAATTGATACCTATACTTAGTGCGTATAAGAAAACGAGTTTAAAATGAGTTTTGCCCACGCTCACCCCTTGATCCCCGTAGGGGAAAGTCTTCGCGCACAGAAGATTGAGTTTTGCCGGCCAAACCTGAAGTTAAAGAAAATGAGCATTTTTACGTAAAAAGATGAGTTTTCTTAGTGACACTACTTAGAGTGGGATAAAATCCACATCCAAAAAAGGCCCAAATACCAATACCCAAATTTCAAGAACTAATAATCATTTGTCAGATATTGTACAAATTGCGGTTCATAGAGAATCAGAGTAACTTTTGAAGAATTATTAAAGGGAATAAAGAAGGAAATTAAAGGCATAAAATCAGAAAAATATTTCCCGCATGGTGAAAAATGCCGGGAATATTCAATGGCAAATAATTCATGATTAAAAAAAATATGTTATGTAAAAAGAATGAATAATATAAATACATTTACATTGAATTTGATGTTGATTTAGCTTGCATTGATCTGAAGGATTGAATTAATTACCATTGTTAGTATGTATGATAGAAATCATACATATACATACAAAACGGCATGCTAAGTATGATTTTATCAGACCTATATACGAGTTGGGCGTAACTTTAAGACACAGACCGCAAAATGAGGTTAATACTTATTATTATATTTTTTTTTACGAGATTCAATTCTCTTTTCTGTCAGGAT
>JBBQUX010000009.1:0-55082 GCA_038212135.1 Bacteroidales bacterium
TTTCTTGTATCAATGGCAGTTTTCAACAGATGGTGGCTCAACCTGGGCTGATGTTGCATCGGGAGGAAATAGCCCGACTTATTCGCCTGGTTCTTTACTTGTAACTACTTTATTCAGATTGCAGCAGTCGGACTCCTATTGTTCGCCTAATCAAGCTGTTTATACGAATATCGTTACAATATTTGTTCACGGCCAGTTGTTAGCCGGAACAGCAAATGCGAACCAGACAATCTGTAATGGAGAAATACCTGTCACTCTCAATGCATCACAACCTGCTGGTGGAAGTGGAAACCTGAATTTTGATTACCAGTGGCAATCTTCGATTGATGGCTATACCTGGGAGGATATTTCAGCCGCTGGAAATAGTTTGACTTATTCCCCGGGTTCTTTAACAATGACAACTTTATACAGGTTAAAGCAGACGGATACTTATTGTGTGCCTGTGCAGGTTGATTACACAAACATCGTTATAATTACTGTTCACAATAGTTTGGTAGCAGGAACTGCCGGATACGACCAGACAGTCTGTTATGGAGTTGAGCCTGTACAACTTTCGGCAAGTATGCCTTCAGGAGGAAGTGGAAGCGTCAATTTCGCTTATCAATGGCAATTCTCGACAGATGCGGGTTTAACCTGGGCGAATGTTTCCGCAGGAGGCAACAGTCTTACTTTTGCACCCGGACCTATGTTGATCACAACTTATTATAGGTTGGTTCAGATTGATACTTATTGTAACCCCGATCAGATTGTTATAACAAACACGGTAATTGTTGAGGTTCAGATTCCAACTGTGTATGCCGGTCCTGATGACAAAGTATGCGGCCTTGTGCCTTATGTGCTAACCCAGGCTTCAGATCAGTTTGCAATTAATTATACCTGGACAACTTCAGGATCAGGTGCATTTAGCAGTCAGTATCAGTTAAATCCCACCTATTTCCCAAGCCCTGCTGATATGAGTACAGGCAGTGTTGTGCTTACGCTAACTATATCCGATCAATGTGGCAACGTTGTGAGTGATAATATAACACTTACGCTGAGTCAGATTCCGGCGGCATTCTTTACCTTCAGCACACCTGCATGTTCGGGGACTTCCATCTTTTTTAATGATCTTTCGGCTTCCGGAAACGGATATATTAAACAGTGGGTATGGAATTTCGGTGATGGAAGCCCGAATGATACCATCAACTTTCCGGAAAATCCGAATATCTGGAAAGCTTTTTCTGATCCCGGCACATACACTGTTACACTCACTGTTATGAACTCCGGAGGATGTACAGATGTGTATGCAAATAATGTCACTTTACTACCGGCACCAATCGCTAATTTCCATTTTTATCATCCTTGTGAGAATACTGCGGTAGAGTTTACTGATGCATCTTACCCGAATGGAGCAGGAAACGTTATTTCATGGAATTGGTATTTCGATGACCCTGGTACAGGAATTAATAATACTTCTACATTAGAGAATCCTATTCACATATTTAGTCAGGGAAATCAGATTTATAACGTCAGACTGGTTATTGTCAACTTTAATAATTGTACTGATACCATAATAAAACAGGTTTTCATCCGACCTGCACCACCAGTTGATTTTACTTTCGACAAAACCTGTCTTGATGAATTGGTTTATTTTGACCCGGACACGTTGATTACGAATATAAGTGGCATAGGATCATGGCACTGGGATTTTGGCGACGGAACATTTTCGAATGACAGGAATGCTGCCCATCTTTTTGCTGCTCCCGGAACGTACATAGTAGTTCTTAATGTAACTGATACGGCCGGATGCCAGAATTCAGTTTCGCACCAGGTCACTGTTAATTCCCTTCCGATTGCTCATTTTGATGCCGGTAACCTTAATTGTGCCAGTTCGGCTGTACATTTTGATGAACTTACATCAACCGCTTTTGGATATATTGTAAAGTGGGAATGGGATTTTGGAGATGGAAATACACAAACAGTTTTGCATCCTGATAACCCAAATGTTGATCATATCTATTCCTCGCCAGGTACTTATAATGTTACACTCACAATAAAAGCTTCGGATAGCTGTAGCAATTCCGAAACCCAGGTATTGGTAATTCATCCACAGCCTGTTGCTAATTTTGATTTTGTACCTCCGGCCTGCGAAAACAATGCTGTTGCTTTCACTGATCTTACTCAAAACAATGGAGGCGGAAATATTGCGCAATGGAACTGGAACTTTGATGATCAGGTTACCGGTGTTAATAATACTTCTGCAATTCAAAATCCGACGCACCAGTTTTCGTCAACCGGCACATTCAATGTTCAATTGATTTCTGTAACAAATAATGGTTGTGCTGATACGGTTGTAAGATCTGTTATAATTGTAGCAAAACCGCCTGTTGATTTTATGGTACAGAATAATTGTCAGAATTCCGGGGTGCTTTTCCAGCCAAACTCTGCCGTGATGAATCCCGCCTCAATCGGAACATGGAACTGGTCGTTTGGCGACGGATTTTCGTCGACACTTCAGTCACCAACCCACACATACACTTCTGTGGGAACTTTCGCGGTTATTCTCACTGTTATTGATACTTCCGGCTGCATCAATACAATTTCAAAACCTGTCAATATTGTGCCACAGCCCGTTTCAAACTTTGATTACAGTCAGCCGGCCTGCCGGGAGTCAGCTATTCAATTTAACAGCCTGGCTTCTGCAGCAACAGGTTATATTGTTAGCTGGACCTGGGAATTTGGCGATGGTAATACACTGGTTGTTGGTAACATCGGGAATCCTAATGTAGTACATACCTATGTAAATTATGGAACATTCGACGTTTCCCTGACGGTAAAAACCAATGACAGTTGTACGAAAACTATAATCAAACCAGTGGTTGTAGCACCAAATCCTCTGGCAAATTTCTCGTATTCAGCAAATTGCCTGAATACCCCTGTCGAATTTAGTGATCTTTCGCAAAGTGGAACAGGCATAATTACCGAATGGCTCTGGAATTTTGGTGATCCTTCTACAGGTACTGCAAACCAATCGGGATTGCAGAGCCCTGCGCATACATTTTCTTCGGCAGGTACTATTTTTACTATTAGTTTGATAGTAACCAACAGCAGTGGCTGCAAGGATACAATTGTGCAACAGGTGACTGTGAATCTTCTACCCGTTGTTGATTTTTCGTATGAGCAGGGTTGCGCTGGCGATTCAACGCATTTCATCAGTTCAACATTTGTAAATACTACAAATGTAAGCGGATGGTTTTGGGACTTTGGCGACGGAATTACCTCTTTCGAAATTGATCCGGCCCATATCTATTTATCTGCCGGCATTTTCACTGTAATATTAACTATAACCGGCAATGATGGTTGTACTAATACCAAAATTCATACAGTAAATATTTCGCCGCCTCCGGTTGCCTTATTCCAGCCTTCGGAGCAACGATGTGTTAATTTTCCTGTCTTTTTTGATGATTTTTCCAATGTAACAGGAACCCAGTTTGCGTCCTGGTACTGGGATTTTGGTGATGGTAATGATACTCTTATTAATGCTCCTGCTAACCCGGATATCAATCATATTTATTTGATTCCGGGTAATTTCACGGTTATATTAACTGTAACAACAACCCAGGGGTGTGAAGCGAGTACATCGCAATCTATAAGTATTTCAGCAAGTCCGCTGGCTATTTTCGATTATAGTAACACCTGTGTAAATGTTCCTGTAAGTTTTATAAATCAATCATCAATTAATGGTGGTACACCGGTGGTAGGAAGTTCATGGAATTTTGGTGATCCGGCGTCCGGTACAGCCAACACTTCAAGTCTGACCAATCCATCACATATTTATGTGAACGCCGGAACGTATACAGTTATGTTATTGGTTACTAATTCAAACGGCTGTACTGATACCATCAACCGGAATGTAGTTATTAATCCTAATCCGGGAGTTGATTTTGCCTGGCTGAATACCTGCCTGGCATCATCAACTCAATTCACTGTTAATGCTTCTGTTACTAATATTAGCGCGGTTCAGTTATTCGACTGGGATTTTGGCGATGGATCGCCTCATTCGACCCTGCAGAATCCGACACATGTTTATGCCGCGGCTGACACGTATACAGTGATACTTACAATAACCGATACTGCTGGCTGCAGCAATCTTAAATCATACCCGATAATAATAAGTCCCAGACCGTCAGCGCTTTTCAGTTATTCATCTTTTGGCTGTCAGAATACTCCTGTTCAGTTTACTGACGAATCCTTTGTTCCAAATGGTGAACCAATCATAACCTGGCATTGGGATTTTGGAGTAACAACTGCTGCAAACGATACTTCTGACCTGCAAAATCCCGGCTGGGCTTACAGTTTGAATGGAGCTTATTATGTATCATTAACTGTAACTTCTCAAACCGGATGCCAGGATTCAATAAAATTGCCCATCCAGGTATTTGCCAATCCAACTGCGAACTTTATCTACACTTTGCCGAATTGCAGTGCAGCCGTTGATTTCCAGGATTCCTCGTATAGTTTGCAATCCTCTATCATTCAATGGGAATGGGAGTTTGAACCCAACCAGTACTCAAATCTTCCAAATCCCCACCATGTTTTTTATGCAGCCGATTCCTGTTATAATATAAAATTAACGGTTACAGATTATAAAGGATGTACTGCAACTACTGTGAAACAAGTGTGTATTCCAAACGGCCTTTCAGTTACTTTTGCCAATACCCCGACCTGCCACCGCGATACAATGTTCTTTACACCACAAGTGTTACAACCTGTAGGCGATTCTCTCATTTCTTTCAATTGGAATTTCGGTGACCCAGACTCAGGAGCTAGTAATACTTCATTAAATAGAAATCCTGGGCATTACTATAGCCAACCAGGAACGTACACAGTAATATTGCAGACCTCAGATATTAATCATTGCATTGCCATGAAGTATCAGTTTGTAACTGTTGATGCTTTACCGGAACCTGTTTTTACTTATCAATCCGGAATATGCGATACAACAGTTTATTTTAATGATGTTTCAACGGCAGGTATCGGAAGTCCAATCCTGCATTGGATATGGAGTTATGATGACGGTTCAGCAGATACTGTTTATGCACCGGGTAACCCGGATATAGCACACCACTATTCTGAACCTGGCTATTACAACGCAAGCCTCACAGTTCAAAATGCGAAGGATTGTTCAGTTAGCTATCCGCTAAACATCCTTGTTAAACCTTGTATTCAGGCGAATTTCACAACAATTACCCAGCAGATTTGCCAGAATTATCTGATTTCTTTCGCCGACAGCAGTTATAGCGGAATTCCAATAACTGAACAGGAATGGGACTTTGGCGATGGTATTGTAGTTCAATATTATCCGCCCAATGTTCCATCAATCGTAACTCATTCGTTCGGGCAACCAGGTTATTACACAGTAAAATTACTGGTTAAGACAGCCATATCAGGAACGGTGATCAGCGATTCGAGCAAACAGACTTTTTATGTAAAACCTGCTCCTGTTTCAGCGTATGATGCTGATGGGGTATGCCTGGGAAATACAGTTCAGTTTTTAAATCTGTCATCCGGGAATGGTACTCTGATTTCGTCCTATAAGTGGATATTTGGCGACCCTGTTGCTGCAAATGATTCGTCTGATTTACCGGATCCTTCGTACAATTATGCAATAGCAGGTAATTACTTACCCCTGTTGATAGTTGAAAATTCGATAGGGTGTATTGATACCGCATCTCATACGGTTTCGGTTTTTGTACTTCCCGAAGCACGAATGTCAATTGAAAACCCGTGTATAGGACATCCAACAAAATTTGTGGATAAATCTATTCAGGGCAGTTCTTCCATTAATAATTGGGATTGGACAATCACCGACATTACCGGAGTCTGGATAATTGATAGTGTTCAAAATACTGAAATTACATTTGAAAAGACCGGTGACTTTTCTTCGAAACTTATCGTGACTGATGCTAATGGATGTGCTGATACAATTTCCAAACAGTTCACTGAGTTGGTTGGACCTGACAGTGATTTTTCATTTGTTGAGCAGATTGATGGCGAGAAATGGCAGATATCGATTGATAACCATTCGAAAAATGCAGTTGCCTACGAATGGGATTTTGGCAATGGAACTTATTCGACCGCCGAAAATCCAATTGCTACTTTTAATGAGGAAGGCGAATACCTGATCAGACTGATTTCTACAAATTCAAATACCTGTACGGATACCTTATTCACGCCATATATGCTGATTTATAAGGGTTTGTATATCCCTACGGCTTTCGCGCCTGAAGATCCCAAAGGCTTGAATTCTGTTTTCCAGCCAAAAGGGGAAGGACTCATGTCGTTCAGCATCCAGGTATTTAATCAGTGGGGGGATGTAGTATGGTTCTCAGAAACCGAAAATATTGTTGACGGTCAGCCCGGACCTGGTTGGGATGGCAAATACCGTGGCGAATATGTGCAGATGGGAATTTATGTTTGGGTTGCATCCGCCGTTTTCGTTGATGGTACGGTATGGGATGGAGTTAGCCTGGGCAATAATACAAATCTGTCGCAGAAGGTTCAGGGAACTCTATTTGTAATCAGGTAGGGAAAGAGATACTTTTTGTTTGACCCGATAGCAATGGAATTATTTTTATTTACTGCGGTTCAATGGGAACTCTGCCAAACTGAGATACCAGGTTCAATAAAATAAAACTGGTTTTCTGCTTTCTTAATCTGATTAGCAACCGGAAATGAATATCATCAAAATGATTTCATTTCCGGTTTCATCCTTTTACGAAAAAGCAATAACCCCTATCGCCAGCAATGCGAGCACTATTCCAATCCGGTTTATCCTTGAAAGCTTTTCATTAAAAAACATATATCCCGAAACGGCAGCAATAAATACAATGGATGCATTAAAAACCGGGATAAATAATGAAATCGGAAGAATGTACAATCCCTTGATAAAAAAGTAGGTAGAGAACCAGTTGAAAACACCAAGCAAAATACCGGCAGCAATATCGCGCCATCTTATTTTCAGGGAATTGCACCGGATATCGTACAATAAAAGTACAAATCCTATTACGAAGGCAGTAAAAAAAGTAACCGTCAGGAACTGAATTTCATTGCGGTCAACATAGTACACTCCTGATAATTTCATTAAAATATCGTTGGCACCGGTTCCAAAAAAGATCAAAGCAGGCAGGAACAAATACTTTTTTTCGACATTCAACTCACTTCTGCCCATATTAGTAAGGAAAAAAGCTGCAAGTGCGGCTAATATTCCCAAAATCTTCAGGATGCTGAATGGTTCGGATAAAAGGATAAAGCCGACTGCTACTGAAAGCACTATCGACATTTTGCTCGAAACCACGGTCATGGCCACGCCAACCCGCTGTGTTGAAACAGCAAAAACTACAAATGTGAGTATAAACGTCATCCCGGTTATTACAGCCATCAGGAACCAGGGCTGATGAACGATCATCCTTATACTGCTTGTTTCCCATCCGCTGAAATATCCGAGTGCCGTAGCCAAAAGGTAATTTGTAGCAACAGCCGGTAAGATGCTGATATTAAATCTTGTAAAATATTTGAACGTGAAAAATATACAACTCGAAAAGAAAAGTGCTATCAGCAGGTACAACATCTATGGATGAATAAGGCCGCAAAGATAGAAATTGATTTATTGATTTGGGAATCGTGATTTTAGATTAGTGATTTCAGATTCGGGACTTATCATGCTCAAATCATGCATATAGAAGCAACTTATTGAAACCCCGAAATTCCTGAAACATTGAACCCGGCAAACTGAACCCTGAAACCCTTGAAGCCCTGGAAAACTGAAAACTGAAACCATGTTATTCCATCTAACCCCAAAACTCCTGCAATCTCTTGCCCCCATTTTCATGTTTATTCCTAAATTTACACCTTCAATTCTATCAGATATGAAAAATACTTTACTCTTCTTTAACATCCTGATCATGACCATGTCCGCATACAGCCAGCAACCCACGTCCACCAGCCTCGGCAACCTGAAGAAAATGAAAAAGACCGATACAGGTCTGCTTATCGAAACCAGTTTTGGTAAAGCTCAGGTGATTATTTATAACGGGGGAATTGTGAGAATCCGGATCGTAAAGGATGTGTTTGAACCTGATTTCTCATACGCTGTGGTAGCTAATCCTGAGAAAACAAATTTCAGAATACTGGAAACAGAAGGGCTGATAACACTTATAACTGACTCCCTGAGACTCGATATTTCTACTGATCCGTTGCGTTTCAAATTCCTGACAACAGATAACCGCATCATTAGCCAGGACGATATTTTTGGTACGAATTGGGTTGGAGAAGAAGTTACAACGTACAAAAAGCTCCAGGAGGGTGAAAAATTTATCGGTTTGGGCGAAAAAACCGGCAACCTCGATCGTCGCGGCGAAGCGCATACCAACTGGAATACCGATAATCCAGCCTACCAGGTTGATGATGACGATCTTTATTCCTCATTCCCCTTTTATATCGGTATTCATCACGGACTTTCGTATGGAATATTTTTCGACAATACGTACAAGAGCCTTTTTAATTTCGGGGCGTCAAACGACAGGTTTTCTTCCTTTGGTGCCGATGGAGGCGAAATGAATTACTATTTTGTTTACGGCAGTAACGTCGGGCAGATTCTGAAACAGTATACCATGCTCACAGGCCGGATACATTTGCCACCCATCTGGTCGTTGGGTTTCCAGCAGTGCCGCTGGAGCTATTTCCCCGATAATGAAGTGCTTAACATCGCGCAAACCTTTCGTGATAAAAAAATCCCTCTTGATGTGATGTACCTCGATATACATTACATGGATGTGTATAAGATTTTTACCTGGAATTCCGAACGATTCCCTGATCCTTCGGGTATGCTTGGAAAATTGAAAGCAATGAATGTGCATACAACTGTAATTGTCGATCCGGGCATAAAGGTTGAGAAAGGATATAAAGCCTATGAAGAGGGCGTAAAAGAGAATTATTTTATCAAATATCCTGACGGGCAGGATTATACCGCGCAGGTTTGGCCGGGTTGGTGCCACTTTCCTGACTTCACCAAGCCGGTGGTTCGCAAATGGTGGGGCGATAAGTTTGCTCCAATGATTAAGGATGGTGTGGAGGGTTTCTGGACCGATATGAACGAAATTGCTTCCTGGGGCGGAGGTTATACCCCTTCGTTGGTGCAACTTGATTGGGAAGGGCGTTTTGCCAGTTACCGGCAGGCTAAGAATGTGTATGGTATGCAGATGTCGCGAAGTACATACGAAGGCACCCGAAACCTGATGAACGGTAAACGGCCGCTGACGCTTACAAGGGCTTCGTATGCCGGTGCGCAGCGCTATACAGCCATCTGGACAGGCGATAATTTTGCCAGCGATGCACATATGATGCTGGGTTGTCGTCTGGTTAATGCGCTTGGAATCACGGGAATGGCTTTTGCTGGTGTGGATGTGGGAGGCTTTATGGGCACCGCTTCGCCAAATCTTTTCGCTCGTTGGATAACAATTGGTGCTTTTACGCCCTTCTTTAGGGTGCACAAGGCCAGTAACGAAAATCAATCGGAACCATGGAGCTATGGAGAAAGTGTTGAAAATATATCACGGAATTATATTTCTCTGCGTTATCGCTTAATGCCATACCTGTATTCCGCTTTTGCCGAAGCGAATAAAACAGGTATGCCTGTGAGTCGCACCATGATTATTGACAATACTTTTGACGAAAAATGCTGGGATCGCTCATACCAGCAGCAGTTTATGTTTGGCCCTTCTATTATGGTTGCGCCTGTTGAAAGTACAAAGGAAATGACAAAAGTATATTTGCCTGAAGGCGACTGGTACGACTTTTTCACAGGAAGGAAGTATGCAGGCGGACAGGAAATCCTTATAGAATGCCCTATGGATAAACTCCCTGTTTTTGCAAAAGGCGGGAGCATAATTCCGATGCAAACCGTTATTCAGAGTACTTCGGAGATGCCTTCGGATACTCTTTTTGTGCATATTTATTTCGGAAGCCAGGTGTCAGTTTACAATTATTACGAGGATGATGGCCTGACTTATTCTTACGAAAACGGCAGCTTCCTCGAAGCAGCAATGAGTTTCAACCCTTCGGATAAAAAGATTGTTATCGAGCCACTTACTTCGAAAGCATACACCAGCAAATTCAAAGCTATTGCAATAGTCCTGCATGGGTTTGAGCTGTTTGGCGATCAAATGAAAATAAACGGGAAAAGCGGATCGCCAAAAGAATTTACGATTGACCTCTGTAATTCAATTAAACCGAATGATCCCCTATGGTTCGACAGCCGGAAAATGGAGCAAAAGGTGCTGGTTTTTGGAAATGTGAAGGTTGGAAGTAAGACTGAAATTACCTGGTAATTTTTAATCAATCTCTTATAAAAAAAAGGCTGGTATTATTTACCGGCCTTTTTTAATTCATTCAGCTTGATGTATTTAATAAAAGAAGTATGAGCAGATAAAGCGCACACCAAAAATCCGTGATATCCATCAAGGAAACCAAGCTTAAAAATATAATCACGTATAAATTTCCATATACTCTTAAAAATTGCAATAAACAGAGAAGATTTCTTGCCTTGAATCAACCCATCATTTGCCGCGATTTCGGTAAACTTATTTATCTGATCGAGGTGCTGAGGGATAGAATAATAAGAGTAATGCAGTAAATCACCTCTCAGTTTTTCAACTTTGGTATTCTCTTTCATTTTCACACTTTCGTGGAGGTTTATACCGCTCCAGGAACCCTTCTGCCTGTCCCATAAGCGCAATTTCGCATCAGGATACCAGCCGCTATGCCTTATCCATTTACCAAGGTAATTGGTAAGCCTGTTGAAACTATACCCATCAGCTTTCCAATTATTCTTTACCTCCAGGATAGATTGTTTTAACACATCTGAAATTACTTCGTCAGCATCGAGGGATAAAATATGGTTATAAACAGCCTGATCACAAGCCCAGGTTTTTTGCTGCATATAACCTTCAAAAGGATGTTGTAAAAACCTGGCTTTAAAAGGCGAACAAAGTTTTTCGGTAGCATCAGTCGAAAATGAATCCACAACAACGATCTCATCAGCAATACCTTCGAGCGATTGCAGGCAACGCACAATATTTCGTTCCTCGTTAAAAGTGATGATTACCGCTGATATTTTTACCATCTTGTTCCGGTTTGTTTTTGCAAATATCTGATTATTTTATCAATTTCAAGAAGTTATATCTCATGTTCATTTTATCCCTGAAAATTGATTTTTCAAGAGCCATAATAATTATTCCATACAGTTAAAGATTCTCTAAAATTCATTTCAATCCCCTCAATCGCCTCAATCCGGTAATTTCCTCCCCGATTACTCACTTTCCCTCCTTATCTTTGCACCCTTTATGCTTTACTATGAAATTTGAACAATACAATCTTGCCCCCGAAATAAAAAGAAGCATTGAGGAATCCGGCTTCAGGCGACCGACTGATATTCAGTACAAGAGCATTGGCCCGATTATGCATGGTGACGATGTGCTTGCTATTGCCCAGACGGGAACCGGGAAAACCGCTGCCTTTGCCATTCCTGTTATCAATATGCTGCACGAACAAAAATCATCGGGCCGCAGCCATGGAATTCGTTGTATTGTGATGGCTCCGACAAGGGAACTTGCTTTGCAGATCACCGAAGTTTTTCAGGCCATCGGGCAACATACACGGGTGAAAACATTCTGCCTGATGGGTGGTGTGGAACAAGACCCGCAGATTGCGAAGCTCGAACAAGGAGTCGATATTATAGTCGCAACTCCGGGCCGCATGTTCGACCTGGTAAGCCAGGGACACCTCGAACTCGACAGGATTGAAATACTGATCCTCGACGAAGCCGACCATATGCTCGATCTGGGTTTTATAAATGATATTCAGCAACTTGTAAAGAAACTGCCTCGTAACAGGCAAACGCTGTTTTTTTCTGCAACGATTAATCCTTATATAAAAAAAATTGCCTATTCGCTGGTAACTAATCCAATCCGGATTCAAATTTCACCTAAAGACCCGGTTGCGCGAAACATTGAACATTCAGTCGCATTTATTGAAATGGATGACAAACGTTTCTTTCTCGAAAGGCTTGTGAACGAAAACCCTGAAAGCAAAATTCTTGTTTTCGTGCGGACAAAAGTACGTGCCGAAAGGGTTTTGCTGGCCATGGAGAGGTTAAATATTAAATGTGAAACCATTCATGGCGACAAGGAACAGGTTGACCGGCTTATGGTTATGAAACGATTTAAGAGCGGCGATTTCAAAATACTGATTGCCACCGATGTAAGTGCCCGTGGTATTGATATTCCAAGCGTTGATTTCGTGGTAAATTACGATCTGCCCGAAAAACCCGAAAACTACGTTCACCGTGTCGGTCGCACCGGCCGTGCCGATAAAAAAGGAATTGCCGTTTCTTTTTGCAGCCAGGAGGAAAAACCCATGCTCGAAGAAATTGAAGAGTATATCGGCAAGCCTGTAGAAGTTATGGACATTAAAAAACAGGATTATACAGAAACCCTTGCCTTCACAGCCGAAACCAAATCAGACTGGAAAACTTTGCTCCGGGATGCGGAAGAACAAGAGTTGAACCGGAAGAAGAGGAAGAAGAAAAAGTAGAGAGGGAGAAGGGGAGAAGGGGAGAAGGGGAAAAGGGGAACGCTGCAGCCATTTGAACCCTTTGAACGCCGCCAGGAACATGTCGTTACAACTCTACTCCCCGATTTTTTCGAACGTTTCCCTTTCCCTGAACCCTTCGTTACGCATAAAACTCCGGAATTGCTTTTTTGTCGGAGAAAACACATAAGGAACCGTATCCTGAGGCGATTCATTGATTTCTTTCAACTGATCAATATCTTCCTTTTTATTGATACTGGCTAAACTAAGGGTTCCTTTTCTGAACTCTAGTTCTTTAACCTGCCATGTGTTGGGAAGTGTAAAAATATTAACAAAATAATAGCCCTTATATTTCTTCAGCACATTGAGTTCATCAATCCTGAATAAAGTGTCGGTCTCATGAAAGTGTTGTAAAACTGAATCGCCTTCAATTATGGCTAAAGTGCCTTTATTTATTCTGAGATCAAACAGTGTATCGCCTATAAGTTGTAAATTGCTGTCGGGTTGGCTTATATGCACTTTTGCGTCGAAATCATAAATGCGTATCATTGAGTTGTCATTAATCTGCAGAACGGATCTATCTGCCGTACATAGGTATTTCCCTTGTATACGCTTGGGGAAACTGCCAAGAGAATTTACATCAGCGGGTTGTGGCTTATTAAAAGTTACCGGAGGCTGGCAGGCAAACATAAGAGTTATTGCTCCAACCATAGAAAAAAAGAACTTCCTTTCCATATAATATTCGATTTTATTAATCAACGGCGGGTACTATTGGAAAAGTATAAAACTTCGGAATTTTCTAAAGTAACTTCCATATTTATTTCAAAACATTGAACGATTTTCCTTAACTTCATCGCATAATTTGAAACCTTTAAATGGATAATACTGAACCGAAAATTGAACATGAATGGCTCGAAGTGCTTCGGCCTGAGTTCAATAAACCGTATTTCAACGAATTGAAAACCTTCCTTCTGGAAGAGAAAAAACTATATCTGGTTTATCCGCCAGGTAACCGGATTTTCGCTGCATTCGATCATACACCTTTCAGTAAAGTAAAGGTTGTAATTCTTGGACAAGATCCCTATCATGGTGATGGACAGGCACATGGACTATGTTTCTCAGTGCCCGACGGTGTTGCTTTACCTCCTTCATTACAGAATATTTTTAAAGAACTCAATACTGACTTAGGTGTCGCAATTCCTAAATCAGGAAATCTGGAAAAGTGGACCCGGCAAGGAGTTTTGTTATTAAATGCTACACTTACTGTTCGGGCCAACCAGGCAGGCTCGCATCAGCGAAGGGGGTGGGAGAATTTTACCGATGAAGTGATCAGGCAACTTTCGGCCAGGCAAACCGGACTGGTGTTTGTACTCTGGGGAAGCTATGCGCAGGCAAAAGAAGCTATGATTGATACATCAAAACATTTTGTGCTTAAAGCGGTGCATCCTTCGCCATTATCGGTTTACCGGGGATTCTTCGGCTGCCGTCATTTCTCGAAAACCAACGAATTACTGGTTCGTGCCGGAAAGCTTCCTATTGACTGGAATCTGGCTTAGCCTGTGATTCCGGTAAAAATTGTAACTTTACCTTGCCTGATTTGTTAATGGTTCTGTAACAAAAACCTCAACCTCAACCTCAACCTCAATCCCAACCTCAACCTCAACCTCAACCTCAATCCCAACCTCAACCTCAACCTCAACCTCAACCTCAATCCCAACCTCAACCTCAAACTCAACCTCAAACTCAACCTCAAACTCAACCTCAACCTTAACCTTAACCTCAACCTCAACCTCAACCTCAATCTCAACCTCAACCTCAACCTCAATCTCAATCTCAACTTCAATCTCAATCTCAACCTCAATCTCAATCTCAACCTCAACCTCAACCTCAATCTCAACCTCAACCTCAACCTCAATCCCAACCTCAACCTCAAACTCAACCTCAATCTCAACCTCAATCTCAATCTCAACCTCAATCTCAATCTCAACCTCAATCTCAACCTCAACCTCAACCTCAATCTCAACCTTAACCTCAACCTTAACCTCAACCTCAACCTCAACCTCAACCTCAACCTCAACCTCAACCTCAACCTCAACCTCAATCTCAATCTCAACCTTAACCTCAACCTCAACCTCAACCTCAACCTCAGTAACATAAGAAATCCTATGCCTCGCGAAGCGCAGTTTTATCTTCCCCTTATTGACGGCAGTGTGCAATGCACGCTTTGTCCGCATATGTGTATTTTAAAAGAAGGGAAAACCGGTATATGCAGAGTGCGCACAAACACGGATGGTAAATTGATGACCGAGGTTTTCGGGTATGTGTCTTCCTCCAATTTCGACCCAATCGAGAAAAAACCCTTATACCATTTTCATCCAGGTTCCACTATACTTTCAATTGGATCGTACGGATGTAATCTCAGGTGTTTTTTCTGTCAGAATTGTACCATTTCGCAAACAGCTGCTGAGCCGGAACTACCACGGACTTACCTGACTCCCATGCAAATAGTTAAGGCCGCTCTTGATCAACCCGGCAATATTGGCATTGCATTTACCTATAACGAGCCTACAATATGGTTCGAATATATGTATGAAATTGCTCAACTGGCTAAAAAAGCAGGTCTGGTAACTGTTATGGTAACCAATGGATACATTAATAAGGAACCTTTACAAGCCTTGCTGCAATGTATCGATGCATTTAGTGTGGATTTAAAAGCTTTCAACGATGATTTTTATGCAAAAGTAACTTCTTCAAAACTGGAGCCGGTAAAGGAAACACTCAAGCAAATAAAACTGGCTGGTAAACATGTTGAAATTGTAAACCTTGTTATCCCCGGACTCAATGATGATGATGTTTCGGTAGAAGCAATGGTTAAATGGATCGCTACTGAAATTGGTCGTGATACAGTTTTCCATATTTCACGGTATTTTCCCAGTTATAAAATGATTACTGAAGCTACACCCATCTCCATAATGCGTAGGGTATATCGTATTGCATCTAAAGAGTTGCAATATGTTTATACAGGAAATGTTAATGCCGGCAACAATGATACTAAATGTATAGATTGTGGTAATTTATTAATTAGTAGATATTTATATAGTACAACACTTGTTGGTTTGAATAAAAGCGGAAGATGTAACAAGTGTGGAAATTATTTTCTTAAAAAAACCTAATTTAATTTTTCAGTTTATAAGTTTTTACTACTTTTGAAAACTCACTTATACTTCTAATGATAAATTAAAGTAAGAAATTACTTTATTTCACATTCTTTTCATGACACTAAATCACAAACTACTTACATTCTTTATTTCATTATTGTTCACTATTTCAGTTTCTACTGCAATGGCTCAGGCACTTGTGGCCGAACCGGCCGGTGGTATGGACGAAAATGAACTGGAGGAAACAGAAATTATGCTTCCCCCTTCTAATTCGGCTGTTCCTGCAATAATGGATATCCCATTGCTGAATAAATATTATACAAGTTGGGATACACTTTATGTTAGAAGGTATTCGGAAATTCCTCCTGCATTAGCTGATTCCATAAGTCTGCCATTGTTCAACGAATATTCCACCGGATTTGTATTCCCGGTTGAAGGCGATTTATTATCCCCTTTCGGTTACCGGGGCCGGCGGGTTCATTCAGGCGTTGATATCAAACTCGAAGCTGGTGCCCCTGTTAATGTTGCTTTCGATGGGGTAGTGCGCATGGCTCGCTATTATTCAGGTTATGGTAATTGTGTTTTAGTGAGGCATTATAATGGAATTGAAACTTTGTATGGACATCTTTCAAAAATAAAGGTCAGAGTTAATCAGGAAGTGAAAGCCGGCGATTTGATTGGATTAGGAGGTCGTACCGGACGTGCTTCCTGCAATCATCTTCATTTCGAAACACGCTTCCAGGGTAAAGCATTTAATCCTAAGCAAATGATTGATTTCAGTACGTTCAGCCTTCTTTCGGATACTTTTAACATTTCAAAGGCTACGTATGGAGTATCGAGGGATTATCTTCCGGTAACATCTTCAAATGCTACCTCTGACAACAGCAACACCAAATCAAAAGTAAAATCATCAAAATCGAAAAAGTATCATACCATTAAGAGTGGAGATACATTGAGTGCAATCTCAAGAAAGTATGGTACTTCGGTGAAGCAATTATGCTCCATAAATGGTATTAAACCTGCCAAAACGTTGCAGTTAGGGAAAAAAATCAGGGTGCGGTAATACAATCTGCTAATGATTCAATGTATTTCGGGGTTTGGAGTTTTCCAGCCCCGATTTTTTTATGTATTTTTATCCCTTAATAAATAAGTTTCAGTTTGGCACTTTTTACGAAATGTATTTTTAGAAGTATAGCCGGGATTTTACTTTTGGTTTTTCTGTTGGCAGGATGCAACCCTTCACTCAATATTACAGGGATGGATATAAGTAGTTTATATACGGGCCAAAACAGAAATTCGCTGCAAATAAACCAGCTGTACAACAGTAATGATAGCATATCAGTTATAAGCATAGTTATGCCTGCCGGGCTTATTAAACCTGATCAGGGTACGAGGAAGTATTCAAAAAGGGGTACCCTGAAATATGAAATAATTGGTGAAGGGAAACGAATTGGATTAGTTGACAGCGCAACATTCTCTATTGTTGATACTATTGAATTTCACAGTTTTATTAGTCATACCTGGGTATTCCGGGCTCCGCCTGGCATGGATTATTTTGTAAAAGCCAACTATTCAGTACCTGGCATACCGGATGATTTTCTCCTTCTCGAGTATTTTAGTAAAAAAAATCATTCCTGCCAGTCGTGGTACAGGTTCCAAACCGAATCAGGGGATTTCCTCTCAGGTAATATTTCTGCTTATACCTTGCCTTTACGTATTGTTACCGAAGATACTGCAAGCTGTTTTTTACAGGTTAAATTCTACTCACGCAATTTTTCTACTCCTATACCTGCATTCGTTGAGCAAAGCAGGGCACCATTCAACTACAAACCTGACAGCACGTTTTTTCTTGAACTTATAACCGGTAAAACTGAGTATTTTAATCCTGTGAGTCAGGGATTTTATTTTTTTCAGAAGGATTCATTGCTGATGCAGGGTCCAACACTATTCCGGATGAACCCGGGTTTCCCTAAAGTAACCCAGCATTCGCTTATGCGCGACGCCCTCAGGTATATCACTTCTTCCAAAGAATTTCAGTTGTTGAATTCCTATGCAGTGCCTAAGTTAGCAGTCGATAGTTTCTGGATCGTAAATTCGGGCCGTCCTGACCTTGCTACTGAACTCATTCGAAAATACTACCAGCGGGTTGAAACGGCAAACCAATTATACACCTCCTATACCGAAGGATGGAAAACCGACCGCGGAATGATCTTTATTGTGATGGGAAAACCAACCAAAGTATTCAGAAGTTTTGAGCAGGAAGTCTGGATTTATGGAGAATACGACGATCCACGGGCTTTGAAATTCTATTTTAACAAGGCCACTAATCCTTTTACTGATAACGATTATGTCCTGATCAGGAATCAGTACTATAAGTCGGCATGGTATCAAAATGTGCAACTTTGGAGAAGATAAGCCTCAGGTCGGGGGTTGAATATCTGAGCTTTTAAATCATACCCAAACCCGATGGCTTGAAACTTTTTTCTATGGATATCCGGAACTTTGATTTTATTCAAAAAAAACATTTTTCATATATCGTATTGTTGCATAATTAAAAATTATACATTTGCACCGGCGTTTGTGTATGGCTTATCAATATGCATCGCTTTCTTCAGGGCAGGGTGAAATTCCCGATCGGCGGTACAGTCCGCGACTCCGCCTCAGGCGGATTGAACTGGTTAATTTCCGGTACCGACAGTAAAGTCTGGATGGAAGAAGAATATTGATCGGATAATGCCTGCCATTTCAGAGCATGTATTGTTGTGTATTCGTATTTTCAATCATCGGTCCTTGAAGAATCCTTCAGGGATTTTTTGTTTTTAACGCTCATAAGTACCGATGAAAAAAACACTCAGACTTTCACAGACTATTCTCTTTCTGGTTTCTTTTACACTGAGTCTGCAGGCTCAGGAAATTAAAATCAGAGGAACTGTTGCAGATAATCTTACCAGCGAAACAATCCCTGGCGTATCAATCCATGCTGAAGGTACTACCGGCGGAACTTTTACTGCAACTGACGGCTCATTCGAGTTGTTGGTATATGGCGATAGTATTATTCTTCAGTTTACACATATTTCATATAAAGCACTGAGTATTAGTCTTGACCGGAAGAGTGGTTCTGTAATTTACCTTGGAGTTATTAGGCTTAACCCCAGGATCATGGATCTAGACGAAGTGAAAATTATGTCATCATTTGTAACTGACCGTACAACTCCAATTGCGGTTTCTACAGTTAAAGCCCGCACTATTGAGCAAAGATCAGGCAACCAGGACTACCCTGAAATTCTGAAGATGACTCCGGGTATTTATGCTACGAAAGAGGGTGGTGGCAGTGGTGACGACAGAGTCACACTTCGCGGTTTTCAGCAGGAGAATATTTCACTTTTACTTAATGGAGTGCCTGTAAGCAGTATGGAAAACGGGCTAGTCTACTGGTCGAATTGGGCCGGACTGGCTGATGCCACCGAAGCAATTCAGGTTCAGCGTGGACTTGGTGCTTCACGTGTTGCAATGAACTCGGTAGGAGGAACCATTAATATCATAACAAAATCAGCTTCAGCTGAAACTGGAGGCGTTTTGCGTTATAGCCTTTCCGATTATGGCAATAGTAAAACCATACTGAGTTTCTCAACCGGTAAGATGAAAAACGGTGCTGCCTTAACTTTCCTTGGTTCACGAACGGTTGGATCTGGTTTTGTGGATGCAACTTTTGTTGATGGATGGTCTTATTTCCTGAGTCTTGATAAAGAGATCAATAAGAAACATCGTCTTGTTCTTACAGCCATGGGATCACCCGAAAGGCATGGACAGAGGAATTATGGAATAAGCAAGGCTGATTTCGACAAATTCGGGGTTAAATACAACAGCAACTGGGGTGAATATAATGGGAATATTCTAACCCTTTCAGAAAATTTCTATCATAAGCCACAAATAAATCTGAATCATTACTGGAGCATTAACCAGAAAACTTTCCTTTCAACTTCAGCCTATGTTTCATTTGGAAAAGGCGGTGGCAGGTATACAGAAGCATATAATTATGGATCCTCAACCTGGTCGTTTCAGAAAAACTACCAGATCGATTTCGACCGGATTTTCACGAACAATTCAACTCATACCGATTCAACATTGCTTGCTGACGGTTCGTTTGTTAATGGATATTCAAAAAATATTCTTACAAATTATCGCGCAAACCATTATTGGGCTGGAGTTTTAAGCTCTTTGGCACTGGATATTACTGATAAACTGAAGCTTACTGCAGGAATTCATCTCCGGAACTTTCGTTCACATCTTTTCGAGGAAGTTGACAACCTGATGGGAGGTGATTTTTGGGTTGAACAATATGCGTGGTCGCTGGCAGGTGTCAGCGGTCGCAGGCAAATTAAGAAACCGGGTGATGTGATCAATGTTGACAATTATTCTATGATAAGCTATCGAAACCTGTTCGGACAGGCAGAGTACAAATCCGGCAACCTGGCAATGTTCGTAGCTTCGACCATTTCGGGAACGCATTACAGGAGAGAGGATCCATACAATTACCCGGAAAATCCGTTGAGTGAAGCTGTTAATAAGGCCGGATTTGATGTGAAAGGTGGTGTTAGCTATAAAACCGGCAGTTTTGGAAACGTTTACGGGAATTTGGGGTACTATTCACGGGAGCCATTCTACAAGTTTGTGTATGTTAACTATTCGAATACCGTGGCTCACGATCTGGCTAATGAAAAAATAACCGCTGCCGAAGCGGGCTACACTTACGAAAGTGGAAAGATAACGTCGCGTTTTAACCTGTACTATACTTTATGGAAAGATAAATCACTTCTGTCGCGAGAAAATATTCAATTGACTGACAGCACGATGACCCGTTCGCTGGTAAGGGGATTAAATGCTTTGCATCGTGGTATAGAAGCTGAAATCAGCTACAACGTGATTCAAAACCTTACACTTGCCGCAACGGCTTCGATCGGCAACTGGAAATGGCAGAATGATGTTTCGGCCAGTATTTACAACGATAATCAGGTGCTGGTAGATAGTATGATGGTGTACACCAAAGGATTATACGTAGGTGATGCACCTCAGACCCAACTTGGACTTTCTGCTGAATATCATACTGAAGCCGGATTCAGGTTTTCAGCCGATTGGGTGTTTTACGACAGGCTGTATGCCAATTTTGATCCTGTAAACCGCAACAATCCTGACGACCGGATGCAGCCTTACCGAGTTCCTTCGTACTCGCTGGTTGATCTTTATGCCGGTTACGATATGAATGTAAAACAGTTCCCGGTTTCGCTGCAGCTTGCCTGCCAGAATGTGTTCAACAAGCAGACAATTATCCGTGGTGACGATGGCGCAAACCATGATCTGGAAACATTCAGCGGATTCTGGTCGCTGGGAAGGACGTTTAATGTATCGGCAAAGATTAGTTTCTAAGGTTAAACTTCAGCATACAATCAATAATCGGTAATTAGTGTAACCAAGAAAACTCATCATTTTACGTAAAAATATTCC
Organism: Bacteroidales bacterium; assembly: GCA_038212135.1. Taxonomy (GTDB): domain Bacteria; phylum Bacteroidota; class Bacteroidia; order Bacteroidales; family UBA4417; genus UBA4417. The sequence continues at coordinate 21,288 of JBBQUX010000009.1, forward strand.
TTTTCTTTAACTTTAGGTTTGGCAGGCAAAACTCAATCTTCTGTGCGCGAGGACACTCCCTTTCCTGCTGCTGAGCGGAGCCGAAGCAAAGGGGTGAGCGCGGGCAAAACTCATTTTTGACTCGTTTTCTTATGCAATACTTCGTTAAACTTTGGCATTAAACTGAAAATCAAATAGTTATGAAAATAATTTATTTACATCCAAATGATTGAAAATCAGTTCTTTGCGTCTTTGCGTGAGGCAAAAAAAATCGGACTATTGCTTATACGCACTAATTATATATGCGAATCAAGGGTTGAATTCTTGTTTTGTCTATTGGGGCGTTAAACTCTTCCAGAGTTTAAACTCTGGAAGAGTTCGCCTGGCAACTAATAAGTTACAATTTCAACTCTTGATTCGTATTATATATTAATCAAGAGCCTGAATTAATTTGCAAGTCATTTATAGTCTTGCTCTTAATATGTAAACTGATTAATGTAAAACGATGGCTGATGTGTTTTTAATCATTTTTGAAGTTCTTTTGTCCTTTCCAGAAATCTTAAGGAAATAACTTCCTTTAGGCAGAGATGAAATGTCAACCAACAGATTACCTTGTTCCTGCTTTTTGTCGAGAATTATTTCAGCAAATCAGGTATTTATTTCAAGATTTAAGACACTTAATTTGTACTTTGAATTTTCAAATTTCTCCTAAAGGAATATTGAAGATTATTGTTCAAGTATCTTTTTCCCCACCCAATACCCCATCGAAAAGCATCCCTGCAACAGGAAACCACCGGTTGGGGCATCCCAATCCAGCATTTCGCCGATGGCAAAGCAGTTTGGCAGCTTCTTGAATGAAAAATCAGAATTTATTTCACTGAGATCAATTCCGCCAACTGTTGAAATGGCTTCTTCAACCGGGCGAAGTGATTTTACTGGCAAGGAGATTTGTTTCAGACTTGCAGCAAAAAGTTCAGGCGAAAGAAATGTTTCTTTTGTTGTAAATGCTTTTATTAATGCAAGTTGTGCGCTGTCAAGATTAAAGATTCCGGCGTAGTTTTTAGTTTTGGTTGAAGTTTTGCCCTGCACTTTTTGCAACAGTTGCTCTTCGGTGTTGAAGGGTTTCAGATCAAGAATGATATTGACTGCTTCATTTGCTCCCAGAGACTTCCTGATTTCGGGAACAACCGGGTAAATTGCATTACCTTCAAGACCGTAATCAGTTATCAATACTTCGCCTTTATTTTGAATACCATTAACCGTAACGGCTATGTTTTTCAGAGGTTTGCCGGTATGGCTGGCTTTAATGCTCTCGGGCCAATTGATATGGATTCCGCAGTTTGATGACTGGAAAGGTTTGGTAAGTATGCCGTTTTTATCAAATACTTTTTTCCATTCACCTGTTGAACCGGTTACAGGCCAGGATGCGCCTCCCAGGGCAAAAATGAAATAGTCTGCATTTACCGTAATATTTTTCCTGCCGGTTTTTATTATCACATTCTGATCTTTATCAAAACCAGTAAATGTATGCTTCAGATGAAATTCAACGCCTTGTTCAACAAGTTTAGTCTTCAGTTTACTAAGCACATCAGCCGGTGTTAATCCTTTTTCAGGGAAAACCCTGCCGCTTGAACCTTCAAAGGTGGGTATTCCCATTTGATGAAGCCATTCGCGTACAGCATCCGAATCAAAATGAAGAAGTGCTTCTTTTAGGAAATATTCAGGAGAGTACTTTTTTATTAAATCATTGCCTTTTAAACCGTTGGTAATATTAAAACCACCTTTTCCAGCCACCAGGAATTTCTGTCCTATTCCTTTCTCCTTCTCATAAATATGCACTTCGTGAAACGGGCTCAATACATCCGCTGCCATCATTCCTGCTGGTCCGCCGCCGATTATTGCAATTTGTTTTCTTGTCATTTGGAGCGGATTTGGTGGATAAACTGTCTGATGATTTATGTTTAGGCGTTTAGGTGTTTAGGCGTTTAGGTGTTTAGGTGTTTAGGTGTTTAGGTGTTGAGGTGTTGAGGTGTTGAGATGTTCAAATTTTCAATTTTCAAATTTCAATTTTCAATTTAATCTCCTCACTCCGCACACCGCCTACCCATTCTTCCGTTTCGCAAAATGCTTCGAATCGCCCCATTCATTAAAACCAATTTCGTCACCGGCCATATGAATACGGGCTTCAAGGCAATTGCGGCATTCGCTGGCATCCTCATCAAGGCAGGGTTTGTCTTCGTAAAGCAGGTAATCCTCACGATATTTTATGGGTGTAAGGTTTGGCATAATAATATTTGCTCCGACTTTCAGGGCTTTTTCCCGACCTTGTTTATCAATCGCCTGCATAGCAGTAGTTGCGGCAATATTGATATCTTTCATCATGATACGAAGCAGGGCAACCATTTTCAGCGATACATCGAAACGCTCTTTCCTGGGCCAAAGCTGGTCCTTAAACTCATAAAGCGGCGTATCTTCATGTTCAATAAACGGACCCATTCCGACCATATCTACATCCAGGTTTTTCAGGAAAAGCAAATCGCCGGCCAGGTGTTCAATGGTTTGAAAAGGCAGGCCGATCATTACGCCTGAGCCTACGTTATACCCTATCTCGCGAAGCATTTTCAATGCATTAATGCGGATATCGAAATCGTGTTTCTTATTGTTGGGATGGATTTTATAATACAACTCCCGATCCGATGTTTCGATGCGTATCAGGTAGCGGTGTGCACCAAAAGCAAACCATTTGCGGTACGTTTCTTCGGTTTGCTCTCCCATGGAAAGAGTAATGCCAAGTTTTCCTCTTGATAATTCCTTGATTTTCCTGAGCAGGTTCGAAACAGTTTCAACAAACCGTTCATCGCAAAGCTCACCCGACTGAAGCACCATGGACCCATACCCGTTTTCAAGCGCAAAACGCGCCGCTTCGAGTACTTCTTCTTCGCTGACCATGTAACGTTCAGGTTTCGTATTTCCGGCGCGGATACCGCAATACAGGCAATTCTTTGAGCAAATATTCGATAACTCTACCAATCCGCGGAAATAAACTTTATTACCAACAAACTGCTTTTTGATTTCAGCAGCATGAGTAAATACTTTTGTTTTATCCTGACCTTGAGCATGAAGTAAAGTAACGAGATCGGAATGAGTAAATTCTTCCTTCAGTAATATATTTTCGACTAGTTCGGACATTGATTGTGCGTGATATGTTCAGCACAAAAGTACTTCGAATTACTTTATGATCAGAACCCCTCAAGGGTTTTAAACCCATAGAAGGGTTCGTCAAAATTAAAAAGCAAATTTCCTTAAAATACAAAGGACTTACTTTTTAATAAATTTTCCTTCCGAAGAAGTTCCTTTTGAAACACATCTGATCATATAAGCACCTGGCAGCAATTGCCGTATATCAATTGTGTTGTCCTTGGGTTTGAAAACTGTAATTGATGTAATCCCTTTCATATCAATGATTTGAATTGTATCAAAAATCATTTTTTTATCCGGATCGAATGTCATAATATCATCAGCCGGATTAGGGAAGCATTGTATGGAATTCGAAATAGAAACTTTATTAATTGCATCAACATAATCATCAAAAAGCCAGATATATGCCTCGCCAAACGCTTCACGCCAAAGTTTTTCATTATGCTGACCACCTGCCACAATTTTATTGAAAACCTTGTCCTGGCTGAAACCTATGCTTATGAGCGAATCGTTCATCCGCTGCATATCACCGACCATTCCCGCGCTTTCGCTGGTGCCGCAGAGCTGGTAGAAGCGCATGTCTTGCTGCTTGCCGGTTTCATAAGTGAAAGTCCAAACGCTGTCCGAAAACCAATAGGAGGGAGAAAATAACCCGGCTTTGCTGAAAACATCCTGGTATTTGAGCAAGCCGTATTGAGAAATCAGTCCACCGATTGAACTGCCCATTATACCAGTATTTTCCCTGTCGGGCAATGTGCGGTAATTCTGGTCAATATAGGGTTTGAGTGTTTCAACTATAAACTGCATATACTTATCACCATCACCTCCACCGTATTGTGAATTTGCCCACGGTGTATATTCATCAATGCGGTCGTTGCCGCCATTGTCAATTCCGACTACAAGAGGCACATATTTCCCCTGAAGAGCCAGTTCATTCAGCGTTTCATCTACTTCCCATTCGCCGGCAAATGAAGTTGCCGCATCAAAGAGGTTTTGTCCGTCGTGCATATAAAGCACAGGATAACTTAAGCCGGAAGTTTCATAATCGGGTGGAAAATACACCCAGATTCGCCGCGTACGGTTTAACTGCGGCATATAAAAATCGGTGCTTATAATTTTGACATTGGCAGCGGCTGTTGAATTGCTTCCTCCGCCTCCGTCGGCCCAGTTGGCAATGGTTATATCAACCGAATCCGTGCTTCCAAAAGTAAATGAGCGGTCGGAAATTTCTTCGCCACCCGGGCCTTTTTCAACCGTAGCCCATGAGCCACGGGTGAATTTGAATTTTATTACTGTTCCGTTTGTTTGTGCTGCAAGGGTAATACTCCATTTATTATCAGCATTTTTGTGAAGCATAAAAGCTTCCACTCCCGGTTCCCAGCCATTAAAACTACCTGCAATATACAGACTGTCGCCAGCTGGAGTATAGGAGGGAAGTGACCGGACTATGAATGTTACTTGTCCGAAAGTTGCCATTTCGGTAATGATGAATAGCAAAAATGATAACCTGAGTGATTTATTCATGGTTTGTACTGCTGTAGTAAATGTATAATAATTTGGCTAATTTAAATCTTTTCAGCTTAATATGAATGGGAAATCGTACACGGCAGTTTATACAATTCATAAAAAAAAGTCCCGGCCTTTGCTCCGGGACTCTTCATGTGAATAAACCTGCCAGTTTTTATTTAGCAGCAGTTTCGGCAGGTTTCATAAGATGTGTATTCAGGAATTTCTCCATCGAACGGTAAAAGTCGAACTGGTTTTCTTCATTATAAAAACCATGTCCTTCGTTATCTTTCACCATATATTCAACTTCTATTCCACGCTTTTTCAAAGCGTCAACCATCTGGTCACTTTCGGCTTTATTTACACGCGGATCATTTGCTCCCTGAGCAACAAAAAGCGGAGTTTTGATTTTATCAACATGAAAAACCGGTGAGGCTTCTTTCATCAGAACACTGTCTTTTACAGGATCGCCGACCATTTCGTACATCATATCCATCATTGGTTTCCAGTAAGGTGGGATAGTTTTCATGAAGGTGAAAAGATTTGATACTCCAACATAATCAACAGCGGCAGCATAAAGATCGGGAGTATAGGTAATTCCCGCCAGGGTTGCATAACCGCCATAACTGCCGCCATAAATTGCAATCCGGGCTTTATCAGCTATTCCTTTGTCGATCAGCCAGTTTACGCCGTCAGTAATGTCGTCCTGCATGGTTTTACCCCATTGTTTAAAGGAAGCTTCCCAGAATTTACGCCCGTAACCTGTCGACCCGCGGAAGTTCATCTGGAAAACTGCATATCCCCGGTTTGCAAGGAACTGCACCTCAGGATTGAAACCCCACTGATCGCGTGCCCATGGGCCGCCATGAGGATTCACAACAACAGGAAGGTTCCTGGCATTCTCCATAGTATATCCTTTTGGAAGGGTAAGGTACCCATTAATTGTAAGCCCGTCGCGGCTTTTATATTCTATTGGCAACTGACTTGCCATCTCCTTTTCATCCAACCATGGACTGATATCAGCGATTTTATCAATTTTATCGGCCTTTACATCATACAGGTAATACGATCCCATGGTCTTGTCGCTGTATGTTGAAACGATATATTTGTCTTCGGCTTTAGTGTTCGACACAAAACCAAATTCAACATCACCAAACTCTTTCTTCATTCTGGCAACCATTTCCTCGAAGGTTTTATCAAAGAAATAGCGTTCCCGTTTCCACGAAGTGTACCTGGCAGCAGTTAATACTTTACGGGCTTTGGAATAAAATAATGCATCCACATCATAATCCGGATTCCCGTAAAGCACTTTGACTTCTTTTCCGGTGCTGGGATCAAATTCAACAATGGCTGACTTATCTCGTCCGAGATTCGACGAAGCATAAATGTTCTTATTGTCGAAAGTAAAAAAATGAGGAGCCATTTCATCCTTAAAACTGGTGGTTAGAACAGTTTTAAATTCGTCCTTCTCAGTTTCACGGTAGAGCAATGAGGTGTTAACCCCATCTACTATTGCTGTTGCCATGCGTAATTTACCTTCATGGTCTGTCATCCACCTTTGAATATTGCCTGGGTTTTCGGCTAACATTGTCAATTCACCGGTGTTGATATTCAGACGGTAAGGATCGAAAACTTCAGGAATCCGCTTGTTAAGCCCAACTATTACAAACTCATCAATCTCCGGTAGGTCATCAATTACCTCGGTCCGCACTTTCGGAAAATCAGTGAGTCCGATCAGGTTTGATCCATCTACATTTACGCCAAAAAGTTTAAAGTTTTCATCTCCGCCTGTATCTTTAAGGAACAGTATGCGGTTAGTGTTGCCCCAGAAATAACCCATAATGCTACGGGCGGTATCGCTGGTAAGTCTGATGGCTGAATCCTTGCCGATTTCCTGCACAAAAACATTCATCCTGCGCATGTAAGGAGCTGTGTAAGCGTAATACTTCCCATCTGGCGAGAGTTGATACCCTGCCTTATCAGGGTTTTTAAAGAAATCCTCCAAAGGGATCTGTTTTGCTGTCATAATTTCTTTTTGTTTGCATCCGCTAATTCCAAGCAGAATAAGTGCCAGCAAAAGTAAAGGTAATCGGGAGATCAGTTTTCTCATAATTGTGGTTTTAGGTTAAAAAATCAGAAGATTGTTTGTTGGATTAAATTCAAATAACAGATAAGACAATTTGAAAGAGAAAAAGTTACACATGAATGAAAAATTAATTGAATTATAAAGGTTATTTCTGGCTGAACAGAATTCTTTTTAAGATTCAATAGTTGGTTGGTTTTATTTACGGAATTGAAGATTATTGCGTTGAATGATGGTTTAACGGTTTTGTCATGCTAAATTAAGCAAATGTTATTCGACATCAATACTTTATAGCAATTTATCGATAAGAAGAACTTATTTTTCTGTGTACCTGTTGGAATTGTCGGTGAAATTCCGCTATCCATCCACAATCTTTCCTCCAGATGCATCAATATTTTTCTTTCTTTTGCAAACCACATTTTTTTAGTGATACAGCACTTATGAACAATCCATCTACTCTGGCTGAAAAACAAAACATAAAATCTTTCCCAAAAAGTTTCTGGACTGTAATTACAATGGAGTTCTTTGAACGGGGATCTTATTATGGTGTTATGTCGGTACTTTCGGTTTATCTGGTAATGAGCATTCCCGAAGGCGGATTGGGCTTTTCGAAGGAAAGTGTTGGTGTGATAAAAAGTACCATTACTCCTTTATTGTATTTTCTTCCTATTCTGGCCGGTGCTTTAGCTGATCGTTTTGGTTACCGTCGCACATTGATGATGGCGTTTACAGTAATGAGCACAGGATACTTTTTTACCAGTCTGTCAACTTCTTATGGAATGGTTTTCCTTAGCCTTGTTCTGATGGCGATCGGGGCCGGATTTTTTAAGCCTGTTATTTCGGGAACCATAGCCAGGGTAACTGACGAAAGCAATTCTTCGCTCGGATTCGGGATATACTACTGGAGTATAAACCTTGGTGCTTTTATTTTTCCGCTTTTACTGGTCCCTTATCTGAAAAGTATTGGATGGAGCTATATTTTTATTATGGCTGCAGTAGGTACTGGTTCCATGTTACTGCTCAATATTTTCGTGTATCGCGAACCACCAAAACCTGCGAACACCAAGCCGTTGATAGAGGTGTTCAAAGGTATATTTCTTGTGTTGAAGGATTATCGCTTTTTGCTGATGATCTTCATTTATTCCGGCTTCTGGATCATGTATTTCCAGATGTTCGATACGGTGTTGTGGTACCTGAAAGACTATGTGGACATGACTCCGGTAAATAAAGCGGTAAATACTTTCTTAAGTCTGTTTGTTGAAAAAACTTCATGGAAATTTGATACAGAGCATGTTACCGTTATCAGTTCAGGATGTATTATATTACTTCAACTACTTGTCTCGGGCATTGTCCGCACTAAACCTGCCTTACCAACCATGATTGCCGGAATAGCAATGGGAACAGTAGGAATGGCAATCCTTTCACTTTCAACTTATTCCTGGGTTTTCATAGGTGGGATCATTATTTTCTCAATTGGCGAAATGACTGCACATCCAAAATTTATCTCGTATGTGGGGTTAATAGCTCCGGCTGATAAAAAAGCTCTCTATCAGGGATATGCATTTTTATATGGTGTAATTGGTAGTGGAATTGGTGGAATTCTGGGTGCTTCGTTGTATGTACATTTTGTTGATAAACTTCATCAGCCGGGAGTTTTATGGTTTATTTTCAGCCTGATCGGAGTTGCGACTATAATCGGATTGTTGCTGTATAACAGGTTTATTTTACCACGGGAGAGGGGAAAGGTGTGATTGGGAGAGGGAAAACTCTGAAACTCTTTAGACTCTTCAAACCATTCAAACTCTTCAAACTCTTCAAACTCTTCAATCTCTTCCCCACAAATCCTAACCCTAAACCCCTTCAAAAAATGGACTTTGAACTAATCGGCCACGAATACATCCAACTTAACCAGCTACTGAAATTGCTTGGATTGGTTGAAACCGGCGGTGAAGCCAATCAACGGATTGTTGACGGTGAAGTTATTGTGAATAAAGAAGTTGAATATCAAAAACGGAAAAAAATCCGCGCAGGAGATAGGGTGGTTTTTATGAATAAATCAATTACAATCAAATAAAAAATCGATAGTTATGAAATAATGGTATGAATCTTTATTTGAAAACTATGGTGTAAAATACAACAACGAATCTTTTACTCAGGGAACCTTAGGCGAATGCGATTTTATCGAAACTGAAATTGCTTTCAACAAACATGTTAAGACTCTTGATATTGGTTGCGGCACCGGTAGACATTCCATCGAACTTACGAAAAGAGGATATACAATTACCGCGATAGACTTTTCCGAGTCCCAACTGAAAAGAGCCAGAGAAAAGGCGTTGGAGCAGGATCTGAATATAGATTTTCGGAAACAGGATGCATGCGAATTACCATTCAGTGAAGAGTTTGATCTGGCTGTTATGCTTTGTGAAGGAGCTTTTCCACTTATGGAAACCGATGAAATGAATTATCAGATATTGCAGTGTGCTGCAAAAGCCTTGAAACCCGGAGGAAAGTTATTTTTACAACCCTAAATGTCTTATTCCCTCTGTTTCATTCAGTTAAAGATTTTCTTGAGTCAGCAAAACACGAAGGCAATGCAACATATACCGATAATTCCTTTGTCCTGATGACATTCCGCGATTACAACACCACAACAATTTGGGGCAACCCTTGGTGCTTTCAGCAGAAAGGACCAATTAACTACCGAAGACCTTGAAATGCTGGTGGTGGCTCAAAAAATATAAGCCGTTAAACCCTGAAAAGAAAGACTAACATTCTTGAAATAAATAAAAAGCACAAAATTCTTTTTTAAATTTTGTGCTTCTAAATTACTGTTTTTCTAAATGAACGTTAGCACGTTACCAGCTCAGTTTTAGCAATATAAATATTGTATTCCTGCCTTATAGTATTCATCAATTCCTTTACAGGAATAATCTTGTTTGTCCGCCATACATTGCTTCCTGCAAAAGCGTATCCTCTCCGGAAATTACCACGCAAAGCTGAAGTTAGCGATGCAATAATACAATAAGGAGCCGTATTTATGTCGCAGGTCCGGATGCAGTTAACAGGACAGGTTTTAGGTTGACGTTTTCCGGCCAATACTTCTTCCAGGAATTGCGATTTAATGGCCCTTCCAGGCATACCAACAGGACTTTTTATGATGGTTACATCCTCTTTCTTTGCGCTCAGGTAGGCTTGTTTAAATTCTTCTGATGCATCGCATTCATTTGTTGTAACAAAGCGCGTGCCCATTTGAACACCTGAAGCGCCTAGTTTCAATATTTTAACAATATCAGCTCCCGAATAAATTCCACCGGCTGCTATTACGGGGATATTTTTCCCGTTAATCAATCCGATTTCGTTCACAACAGCAACTACTTCAGGGATTAATCTTTCAAGAGCATAATTCTCATCAAAAATCTGATCCAGTTTAAATCCAAGATGCCCGCCGGCTTTTGGACCTTCAACAATCACTGCATCAGGAAGATAATTATAATTTGCAAGCCATTTGTTACAAATTAATGCTGCCGCTCTGGCTGATGAAACTATGGGTACAAGCCTTGTTTTACAACCCGGAGTGAGGTATTTCGGCAGATCAAGCGGTAAGCCAGCTCCCGAAATTACAATGTCAATTCCCTCTTCAACAGAGGTGCGCACCAGGTCATCGTAATTGGTGAGCGCAACCATTATATTTACACCAATGATTCCGTTGGTTTTCCTTCGTGATTCCCTTATTTCGTGTCTTAAACCCGAAATGCAGTTTGAAAGGTAGTCCTGCGACGGATCTTTATGCAACATCCCCAGTCCTGCAGCAGAAATAACGCCTACACCCCCTTCGTTGGCCACGGCTGATGCCAATCCCGAAAGTGAAATACCAACTCCCATCCCTCCCTGGATTATCCCGGTCGGAACTATCAGGCCACCTATACTTAATACTTTCATCGTAGTGATTTGCTGTAAAAATTAATTGGGAAAAATGACTTCCGTTGGTTCGAAACCGGACTTTCAGTCCGGGCAAACAAGAATGCCATGACTTTTGGTAATACAAAAGTAATGCTGATACTGATTCTGTTCCCGGAAAAGGGCTGCACTGCCTGAAAAGGGCGCAATAGTAGGTTTTAGGGACGAAATGCAGGAAATTTAGGGACGGAATGTAAGTGATTTGATACCGGATTACGATTTTTACTCTTCGTATCGGGTCTCATTTCAGAGGAATAGTTTATAAGCTTACGCCAGTAATTTGCGGAACAAAGTAACATTTTGCCTTGAAACCGGAATATTGAAACCGAGCCCAGCAGCTTCCAGGGTATAATTGGGTGACGAACCTGATAACTTCGAAATCTGGTTGAGGTTAACCAGGCAGCACCTGTGGCATTTTCTGATATTGGGAAATTTCGATAGCACTGACTCCACATTATTCAGGGTTTGCCTGATCATTTGCTTACGGACAACAGTGCCTTCACGATAGAAAATTTCGATATAATTACTGGCAGATTGAATCAATACTATGTTTTTCAGATCGTCTTCAAATACTTCCTTCCCACTTTCCGATTCAATCCGAACTTGCTCCCTGCCGGTAAGATGCGCCCCTTTACGTTCCTCTGCAAGCCAGTGCCGGCCTGAATCAATAACCTGCGTTACCTTCGATTTCAACGAATGGTTGTAATTCAACAAATTGAAAAGTACCAGGGGCAAAAGAGCCAGGGCACCTGAACGGAAGAAAGTAAGCGATTTCATGCTTGAAATCTGAAAAACCATCGCAGTTAAAGTAAATCCGACGATCATCACTGCAAACATTCCAACATTCCATATCAACTCTTTCCGTACAGTCCAACGGTCACTTTCAAACAATTTAGGGAACAAACCCGGCAGTATAAGTGTACTGAAAAAGAAGACTGCTGCACTTACCAATCCGATAATCAAAACAAAATAACCATCTTTTGGTGAGGCCAGAAAGTTAATTCCAAATGGCTGGAAATAAAGTGTTATAAGCATAAATCCCATACATACAAATGCAATTGTACGCAGGTTATGCTTAAAGTTATTATTGAAAGGATAGGGTTGGTTGAGATTCTCGAACATTGCAATTATTTCCGTGGCAAAGATAATATTATTATATAAACATTTCCAGATGAGTTTTGTCGATGTGTTTCACCAAAATATTCATTGAAGAGGATCTAAAATGCATTCCTCCCATACACCTTTCTTGTAACTGGTTATGTCTGTTTTGTCAAAATTGGGGTGATGGTATATTATTTGCTATGAATCTTTGTATGAAAAATATACTCAGCCATTCAGTTGTGATGCGAACACTCGACTGGGCCTATGAAAAAGCCTTAAGTGGTTTGCCCGGGCTCGATTCAGCACCTGAGCTTGCCCGCAGTTATATGAAACAGGAAGGTTCGCTGCATGATAAGGCCAATTCGCTGATACGCTGGCAGAATGCCAAAGCCGGAACAAGTGGTTTTGTGACCGGAATCGGCGGATTTATGACTTTGCCTGTTGCAATTCCTGCCAATCTGGCAAGTGTACTTTTTATTCAGGTACGAATGATTGCTGCAATTGCTTATATGGGTGGACTGAACTTACGTGATGAAAAAGTTAAAACCCTGGTTTATGCCTGCCTTGTTGGTAATTTTGCCAAAGATATACTACAGGAAACCGGCATCCGCTTAGGAACAAAATTTACTACACTTGCTGTTGAGCGTATTTCCGAAAAAACATTACTTCTGATAAACCAACGGGTTGGATTTCGGTTACTTTCTACTTTTGGAACGAAAGGAATGTTAAACCTGTCGAAAGCAATTCCTTTAGCTGGAGGGATAATAGGTGGTTCTCTTGATATTGCTGCTACCAATATTATGGGAAATATGGCCAGGAATGCTTTTCTGAAGAAAGAAGAATAAATCTCCAATTATCATCGAAGGATATACAATTTTAATTGAACTCAAAGTAAAAAATCTGAGCAGGATACCATGTGTTTGCATCAAGAACTCCCTGAAGTTTTTGTTTGAATTCTATGTATCCCTTCCCTTTAAATTGTCGGTTCTCAAACGTAACTGTTTCCCAGGTCAGGCTGGCATCAATGGTATAAAAATTTTCGTAAATGCTTGAAGTATTTTAGATTTTACCGATTATTAAAGAATCAATTTCCAGTTTTCCTTTTTTAAAAAAGATTTCAGGACTGATAAATGGAGTTAACAATTCCATTTTTACAGATGTAGGTGTTTTACTGACTGTATCATTTATTGACAGTAAAAATACATTCTGGTTTGAAGAAGGTTGGTGTGAATAATAAACCCCATCTAACTGATTAAATTGATAGATGCTGTCACTAATATTCAGGTTTGAGCTATAGGGAAGTGAAATATAGTTAGAGGATGAATATACACCACCCCAATGAATGTTAGTATTGTCATTTTGAGGTGCCTTTTCGCAACTTGTTAAAATAAAGGCGAAAAGCACCGGAATTACTAAAAGCTTTTTCATTGCAAATAAATTATGTGGTTAAAGGTAATCATAAGGATAGAGCTGCATGTGTTTCAAATTATCTTCAGCATCTTTTATTAACACTGTGTGAATTGAATTCATGAAATAGCCATGATTCGATAAATCACCAACCAAGATGATATTTTCCGGAATCTGGCGAACCTTTAGCTCACGAACACCCGTAAAAATAAGACTTCTGAAAATAAGCAATGAATGAATAAATAATAGCAGATGAAACATAAAAATGTCTCATTTTTCAAAAAAAATCTGATTTGCAAAATTAAATCATTGTATTGCTTCCTGTTTTAATGTACTGGTTTCAGGTAGCTGTTTTTATTACTGAATCCTTTTAATCATCAGAAAAACAATACGATATATTTTTTTTGACTGATATACTTAAACCGTTGAATACAAAAATTTGCATATTGAATCGCACATTTTTACTGTTCAGGTGTTAATATGCTTATTCCGGAGTAAAAAAGCACGGCTCTAAACCATTTATTTTTCTTTTAATGCCATATTCCGGGCAGTATATTCATTTCTTAATGGCACAATTTCTCTCGTCTGCTGGTATCTGTTCGTGAAACTTTATTGTTAAATAAGTTAAAAACATTTTTATCATGGCAGAAATTTTATCAATCACCGAAACTATTGTCCGCGGAAGTAAGCAGAAAAGACTTATTACCATTATACAGGAATGGTTGTGCCTCAATGGCCAGAGTATTAAAATTGACGGCGACTTTGGTGCTGCAACCGAGAAGGCAGTTACTAATTTCCAGAAAAATGCAGGCATTACTCAAACAGGCAAAATGGATCCGCTGACTTTCGAAAAGCTTGTTTGGCCTATGAAAAGTATGGCACAGGCTACGCTTGCGAATACTGGTAACCTGCATACTGCGGTTGTAGAACTTTCTTTGAAATACCTTGCTCTACATCCTGTTGAAGTCGGCGGGCAGAATATGGGTCCATGGGTACGGTACTTTATGGATGGAAACCAGGGAAGCCAATGGCCATGGTGTGCTGGTTTTGATACGTTTATCGTAAAACAAGCAACTAAGATAACCGGAATTCCAACAGATTTAAAACGAACTTACAGTTGTGATGTACTTGGAATGTGGGCTAAAAATAGCAACAAATTTGTCTCGGGTACTTCCGGTAATCTTTCATTGGTAAAACCCGGTCATTTATTCCTCGTCCGTAAATCGCACAACGATTGGCAACACACCGGAATTGTAATTGAAATGACTCCTGAATATTGTGTTACTATCGAAGGCAATACCAACGACGAAGGAAGCCGCGAAGGTTACGAAGTATGTAAACGCATAAGGGCCTTTGGTACACTCGACTTCGTTGTGTATTGATTTTAAATCTTCCTCAGTCATTTAATATTCAGAACTAATGTGGCAGGAAGAAACCTGATTCATTTGATATTAATAAAGTGAGCCTTTATCCTGAGCAGAGTGAATGAGAGCCTGTTTTAGTCGAGATAGTCGGAACTTATTATATGGAAAAAATATCTATTTTACCAGGAGTTTTCTACAGCATACTTATTGCCGGATGTATATTCGCCTTGCCGGTGGCTTTCTTGCTTATTGCCAGGTACAAAGAGGCTTTAATAAAAGGAATGGGTTACATATCAGCCTCATTCATTACCAACCCTCATGATGAAGAAGTTGAGAAACCTGTATCTTCTTTTCTCCCTGAAATTAAGGTTGTGAAAATATCTGAGCTAAGTGATAACGAATCCATAATCTATCAAAAGCTTAAAGAAACACTTGGCTATCATTGGTTTGTGTATGGTGCAATGGTGCTTGTTTTTGCAACATTGATCTCCATAAGCTATCTTCAGGTACTCGATTCAATAAGTATCTGGCGGCTATTATATTGCATATTGGTTTTTTCATTTCCCTTTGTGCATATCTCTGGGATGCTGCTTACTAATGGAATTAAACAGAAATTTGCCATTTATTCAGTAGTTTTTTTCGTTTACTTTTCACTTTTGTACATTATTTGGGATTTAGCTGCAACCCATGGGATGGGTTTCTGGACTGCCCTTACCCCGGTATTATATTATAATGCCATACCTACATTGATTATAATTATTTTCAGGTCGGGCCGGATAAAAGCAGTGGGAATGTTTGTACTGTCGTTTTTTATTATCAGTTTGTCAGGACCCTCCTTATTGTCCTATTACCTCGTCGCACATCCGGTGGCATTGGAGAAACTTGGATATGCTTTTATCGACGCAGGATTCTCGGCAAATTATACAATTCTTACGTGGGTAATTGTTTCTATACTACTTACTATGATAGTAGGATGGTTATTCATTAGCAGGATAAAGGCTTTTTATACCAGGAAGTGGATCAACGATATTCAACTAACGGCTGATTCATATGTATTGCTATTCAACATCACATATGCAATCTTCATTTTTTTCGACAGCCCGAAATTCGCGCTTATTTCCTTGCTGGCTTTTCCGGCATACAAGTTGACTGGTTTTTTACTGTTATATCTTCTGCGGAAACGTAAAGTGAAAAAAGTATCACCAGGATTGCTGCTGCTACGGGTTTTTGCGTTAGGTGATGACAGTAAAAATCTTTTTGAACGGATACTGAAACACTGGCGGTATGCCGGAAGCATACAAATGATTTCAGGCCCCGACCTGGCAACTACAACTGTTGAACCGCACGAAATCGTTTCGTTTGTCAGTGGAAACCTGAAAGACTCCTTCTGCGAAAACGAAGAATCAATTAATGAGAATATTTCGAAAATTGATAATTCCCCTGATCTGGATGGAACTCACAGGGTAAATGAGTTTTTCTGCCGCGACAATAACTGGAAACATGTGCTGCAACAACTGGTGGTGCACAGTGATATTGTTTTGATGGATTTGCGAAGATTTTCCGAAAAATTTAAAGGCTGTCAGTACGAAATTGAAGCCCTGGTAAACCTGGTACCCCTCCAAAGGATCATCTTTATAATTGATGATGAAACGGTACTTCCGTTCACACAGCAGGTATTTGCCCGTGCATTTCAGATGGCTGGCCCAAACTCTGTTAATATGCCGCTCCCAAACCCTGCTGTTACGCTCTATAAAATTGATAAACATAAAGACAATGATGTTAGCAAATTATTGAATCTGGTATGTTCAAAAATTGAATAAATAGTGTCGTTTTACATATCTAAAATATATTTGATTAAATAGTTGCGTATGTAATTAAAACATACTATCATTGCGTACATACAGGAGCACATTTTTATTATGGGTTAACAGTTTACACAAATTTGGAAGACATTTTAATCCTGATTGATAAATGCAAATAGAAACCAATTAATATTGATGTTATGGCAATTTTTCAAATGAATGACCCGGGATATTTTGACCAGGCTAAATGGGAAAATGAATCCACAAACAAAACTATGGATCGTGGTTTTGAGAGCATAGGAGATATTGCTCACTCAAACCAGTTTGTTCTGTTACAACTTTCGGGCGGTGACCAGCGTGTGTTAAATACAACGCAGGTAGTTCCTTCGTTGACAGGAAGTTCCGAAAAACCTGATATCAAAATGATACTTGATTTTGAAGGTTTTAAAATTGGCTCAAACGAAGATATTGACCGTCGCACCAAAGCTACATTGCAACTTCAGGTAGGGCAGGAACAAAAGATTTCGGGCCTGGATAAGCTGTTTTATTGTATCAATGGCGGGCTCGATCTTTTTGATGAACTCAAAGGCAAGCGATCCGAAGCCAAAGACTTTAAAAAGAGTACTGCCGAGGCTTTGGGAAACAAGAATATTGAATTGCCGGCAGGTACAGGTGAAATAGTTCTCAAAGTAATGAAACATGAGGAGCCTAAATGGTGGCAGAAGGTTTTTTCGTTTGCCAAAAGCGATAAAGGACGCGAGCTGATATCATTGATCGGCTTTCCGGGTATCCCGATTACTGCAGTTAACTGTATTTCGGGAATGCTCGACAACCTGTTCGATCGCGAACCTGAGGTGTTATTCCAGAGTATGCCGGTGAAACTTGCCTTTACCCAGGCTGCCAAAACGGAATTAAGCGGCGATTTATCCACTAATATGGTTAGTTGCCTGAATCCGGGTTTCTGGATTATGGCCCGTAAAACGGATTATAGCATGATTATCGGATCAAAGCCGATTTATTACGGAGGCTACGGTATATTGGCTCCTGACGGGATGTCAGAAATAGAAGCTATTAAAGATAGTGGCAACAATCCGTTTTCGAAAATCACTTATGCGATCATCAGGGCCAGGATGAAAGAGGTAGACCTGAGACAGAGTGTATTCTAACACCATAAATTGCGGATTTCTAAAAATTCCATGTATAAATGTAATTTGTGGCCTACTTTGTGGTTTTTTGTTGATTTTACAATACAGATATGCTGCCAGCCATCCTTGATGCCGCCATTTTCTGGCTCGAAAGCGGGTTGCCGCTTAAATGCATCAAACTGGCGTTGTATAATGAAGCACAGATTCAGCAGGCATTGCCTATATTCATTAACAAAAAACAATCCTATGAACGCAATCTGACTATAAAAGATCATTTCGCAGGTGTAGCGGAATCCCTGAACAAACAAAAAATTAGGAAACCTGAGGGAAATACCGATTTAAAGTTTGCAAACTCAGAAGGAATTCGGGTGTCGGCGGGAACTTCTGAAACAGGACTATCGCAGAAACCACAACCTGCTATTACTGATGGATCGGTGAATACATCTGAAAATAAACCACATGCTGAAAAAGAGGTAGAGTATGATTAATTGTTCCTGTTGCAAAGGAGTGAGAGGTTTCGACAACCAACAACCTAACTGATCAAGCAGGTTTATTTCTTTATCTTTAGCAAGTTCCCCGACATTTACACCCTTATTGTATAATGCAGCCATCAGGGTATTAGGAACCGGGATATAACTGCCCGGATAAGCTGATATTACAAGGATATCAGCAGCGTGTTGCTTTTTGATGGTTGTGAGATCACCGAGCAATAATTGTATCTGCGGATCATCGCCAGGGCGCTGAATGGTAATTTGTGAAAGTAAATTCATAATGAGTGTCTTTTTACTATGTTCGTTTAAATAGTATGTTGGAATCACTGCCCTAAAGAAATCATTAACTGCATTATTTGGTGTACCTGTAATCAGAATAATGAACTTTCTTTTCCCCTGATCTTACTTTTCTGCGCAGATTATTTACATTTGATTTTTACAGCCATTTTACCGGAAACATAGAGTGGAGAGGAATATAGATAGAACCAGGTTGCAAAAGGATGAAAAGGCTTATTTCCTGTTGTAATGAATAGGTAGTATCCCGGCCAGTAATATATTGTGCATCAAATAACTCTATTAACAATATTGCAATTAAAATGTTTGTTGCCGATCATTTTACACGCTGGCTGAATAATAAAAAAAGATTCTGTTTACTAAGGTTAACGATGTGTACTTTTGCAGAAGATTAATATACTCAGTTGTTATGAGAATAGCTAATTCTACTTTACCAGAATAGAATTCATTATGATTTTTCATTTAAGTAAAGTAGAACTAACAAAAAGTGATAACTATTACCTGAATCATTCAGGTAAAAGAATAGAATCCTGATTCCGGGTTATGCGTCTTAAATAAACAATTTCAATGAAATCACAACTGTTTTTCGTCTTTCTTGTATCATTCTCTTTTAACGGTCTGTTATCGCAAACAACCCTTTTTGATGATACCCGTGTATCGTCAGTTTATATCGAAATTCATCCGGATTCACTGGAAGTAATTATGACAGATGTGCTTTCGGACCATTATTTCTCAGCCAGGTTTATTTATGATTACGGTGCTAACCGTGATACTGTCAACAATGCCGGGTTCAGGTTAAGAGGAAATACTTCACGCTATTCGCAAAAGAAATCATTCAAAATTAGCTTTAATACATATGTTTCGGGACGAAAATACCAGGGAGTTAAGAAGATAAATCTCAACGGGCAGCATAATGACCCAACTATGATACGTGAGAAACTGTTCTATGATTCATGGAAAAAAGCTGGTATGGCTGAGCGCAGGACAAGTTTTGTAAAACTATTTATCAACCAGGTTTATTACGGTTTGTATACCAATCTCGAAGAATTTGATAAAGATTGGTTGCAAAGAGTTTACCCGGAAAATGACGGCAATCTCTACAAATGTACTTATCCGGCCGACCTGGTGTATCATGGAACCAACCAGCAAACGTATAAAAACATACAGAGCGGTTCTTCTACAGGAGGGCGCGCTTACGATCTGCAAACAAATGAAGCGGAAGATGATTATACTGATTTGGTAGAACTCATAACAACTCTCAATCTTCCGGTTGATGCTGCATTTGCAGGCTTAATTGAAAAGAAAATTAATGTTGACAGTTTCCTGAAAGCTTTTGCCATTGATGTGGCTTGCGGCAACTGGGACGACTATATGTACAACAAAAACAACTACTTCCTTTATCACCGTGATGATACTGATAAGTTTGAATTTATTTCGTACGATACCGATAACACTTTTGGTGTGGATTGGGTTAACCGCGACTGGGCAACCCGCAACTGCCTTGATTGGTATTCGCATAGCGAGCCCAGACCGCTGGCATCAAAATTATTATCAGTGCCTGCATTTAATGATAAGTATCAAAAATACCTCGATACAATTGCTCGGGAGATTATTAATGTCAACAGTATATTCTCGCACATTGATTGCCTGAAAATTCTGATTACTGATGCTGCTCTTGCCGATACTTTTCGAACTCTTGATTATGGCTATACAGTGGCTGATTTTCATAATGGTTTTACAACTTCAATTGATGAACATACACCATATGGAATTAAACCTTTTCTTACCAAAAGGTACACTACTATGCTACAGCAACTTGCTACTTCATCAGTTGCTGAACGTTCTGCTGAAAATACACATCCAATCCTGTTTCCAAATCCGGCAGGAGAACTCCTGACTTTGCAGATTTCAGCATCGAAAAAGGACAGGCAATGTAAAATAATTGATATGACCGGCAGGCAACTGAAATCTTTTATATTGCCGGGGAAACAATCAGAAATCACAATTTTAGTTTCTGATCTTAACCAAGGCATATATACGCTGTTCATTGAGTATAACGGACGAATCGTAAGCAGTCGCTTTGTAAAGAAATAGTTGAGTTATTGTGAAAAAAAAAGCCGGAAAGCATGGTCAGCATTCCGGCTTTTTTTATTCATGTTTTGTGTTTTACCTTAAAAAACTTCTGATTTCAACATCGTAATCCTCACTTACAGCCATCCATTCATCAAGCATATTTTGCCAGCTGCCGGCTCCGTAAAGTTTTTCGTAAGCGGCCTTTGACCCCGGATCTTTCGACCATTCATCATATGAATTGAAACTCCAGATTATAGCTACATCTGGTCCGTTAATTGAATGAATTATGTTATGGTAAATTATAAACGAACTTGTTCCTAATGATTCGTATGTCTTTTTTAACTTCTCCGAAATTGCTTTAAACCGATAATACTCACCCCGTTTAAGATGTACGCTCCATGCTTCGTAGTATTTTGCCGTTTTCATCTTATCCATTCCATAGGAGAGGTCTTCATCCATCTCCCACAGGCTGGTTGTGCCATAAGTTTCTACTAATGGATCAATTGTGGTTGACCAATCAGCATCGTGGCCACCTTCTTTTGTAGGCCGGGTATCAAGTGATGAGTAAGCGGTCGGCCCGAAAACCCATACGTACCACCCTGCTTTTTCACCATATTCAACTTTTCGCAAACCGGCTTTGTATAGTCCGTCGGGATGAAATTTGGTATTGTGCGCTTTAACAGCGGCTTCAAATTTGTCTTCCATTCCCCGCTTTGGCATCAGGTACATGGTTTCGGTTACCATAACGGGTTTTTCAGCACTTGTTTGTGCAAATGAACTGCTAACTGTTAAGAGTGCAATACATAAAAGCGTAAAAGTTTTTTTCATGGTTTTTTGGTTTTTGGATTTATAATATTGTAAAGATAAGCGATAAATGAACATTTATTTAGACTGAATAAAAATAAAAATCGATTTAATTTTACACAATTGTTTGTAAGTCAATAGTGATAGCTGTTTCAGAAAAACACAAATAGCTTTTATTTCCAGGTTTAACCTGAGAATTATAATGAAATAAACGAGTAGAAACTCAGATTAACACTAATAGCCTGGAATTGAATAACCTGTGTAATGAAAATAAAATACAATGCGAAGGGTGAGTGTATAGAATTGTTCAGAAGTGAATATTTTGCAGCTTTAAATCTTTTAGAATTGATGTTACATGTGTAATGGCATCATCGAAAGATTTATCGGTAAGTTTTGTGAAGTATGCGTTCATGGTTTTTTGATTTAATTTATTTCAAACTCTGATTTTGTATTTCCGACATACAACATCCAACAGCTGGCATAAATAATTATTTCTCAATTCTCAATGATTTATTCATACCCATTCCTTATTAAAGCTTTTCCGCCTTTCTCAAATTTCAGGATCAGTTCTTTTTTACCGGATTGCATTTGCTCCATTTTCTCGGAATGGCCGACAAAAAATGTTGGAAACGGAAGCCTGATACGGGCAATGCCACCTTCGGGAGCAATAATTGTGAATGAATCCCAAATCCCGCTCTCCTTCTTTGCACTGACGAGGAATGCACCTTCTGCTCTCAGATTTTTGAACGATATATTTTTCCAATCGGAGGGTATGGCAGGGAAAATCTGAATAATCCCGTTATTACTTTGGAGCAAAATTCCCTGGATGGCCGAAGCAAATGCAAAATTGCCCTCCAGAGTAAATGGATCGTAAGTAAAACTGCTGTGTCCGGCCTTGCACTGGTCACCATTTAGGTGAAAACTATTTGGCGAACAAAAACAGGACGCGAATATACGGAGTGTTTTTGCAGCATCTTCGCCCCGATACATTCGTGCATATATATTGGCAAGCCAACTGAATGAATAACCACACCATTGTGAAGAACCGTTTTTCTCCATACGAAGAATACTATTTTCAATGATTTGTTTATCTTTCTCATTGTTAAAATCCAGTAATCCAAGCGGATGAAATGCCATTGCCATTATGTGAGAAAAATGCCTGTGCGACTCATTCAACGGGAATCCTTTTGCAACGCTTAATCCACCTGTTTCATCAAGATCGTATTCGCCAAATTGCGAAAGAATAGCCTTCTAATGTTCTGCTTACGTAATAAGATTTAATTCAATTGCCAATTCTGCAGCTTTCGTGAAAGTGAACCTGCATAGAGCAAGGTCATAGTTTACAGGACGCGGATCCCTCACTAAAAGTGAAACCCTCACTAAAGTGAAACCCTCACTAAACAAGATAACCAATGACAACAGCAGTATTTCAATCCGATTGTGCCTGCGATTCAAATATTCCGCAAGATACAAGTATTAAAAAGATCAGGCTTTTGCAGCATTTCATTATAATGCAGTTAAAAAGAAATTTGAAAATTTTCTTATTTGAAATTACTTCGGGAACCGAGGTAATACAAAGTTGTAAAAATACTATTTTCAGATAAATAAGTAGTTCTGTTAACATTTCATAAAAAAGGTGAAAAGATAAGTTTGACACTAAAAACCTTAACCTTTAGGTTTCAATTCGCTCAGCTATACTTCTCAAAATCAAGACAATCTATAAAAAAGTTTCGACTATTTCTTAAACTTACCATTTTTATCCGGAATTAAAAACGGCTTCAGTCATTTAAACATTATCGTCATCATCAACTAGTGTTTTAAGAGTCAATTTAAGCCAGAAGAATCCTATTGTGCCGGCAATAATCGAAGCAATGATGATCGCAATTTTCGATTCGTTTATTAAATCGTCAGTTTCAAAAGCAAGCAGGGTAATGAAAATTGACATTGTAAAGCCTATTCCACCAAGAAAACTGACTCCAATTACACTTTTCCATTTCATATCATTTGGCAAAGCACAAAGTCCAAGAGCTACTCCAATGAAAGAAAATAGCCATATCCCCAACGGTTTTCCGATAAGAAGTCCGGCAATAATGCCAAGGCTGCTGGTATGGCCTAAACTGTAATACCAGCCATCGCTTATTGAAATACAGGTATTGGCAATGGCAAACAAAGGGAGAATTAAAAAGGCAACCGGTTTGTGCAGAAAATGCTGCAGAACATAAGAAGGAGACTTCTCACCTCCATCACCAAAAGGAATTGCGAAAGCAAGCAACACGCCTGTAATTGTCGGGTGTACACCTGAGAGCAGCATAAAATACCAAATTCCTATGCCACCGGTTAAATAAGGAATTAAATTGTGAACTTTCAGTTTATTAAGTATCAGAAGAAATCCAAATATTCCCAGGGCAATTAATAAATTAGATAAAGCCAATGTGGTGGTATAAAAAACGGCAATGATTATTATAGCACCCAGATCGTCGATTACAGCAAACGCAGTTAAAAAAACTTTGAGTGAGGATGGGACACGATTGCCTAAAAGGGATAAGATGCCTATTGCAAATGCAATGTCAGTAGCAGTTGGAATGCCTGATCCGGCCATGGTTGAAGTTCCATAGTTAAATAAAATGAATATACCAGCAGGCAAAATCATCCCTCCCATTGCTCCAAGAAAGGGTAAGGTGACACTTTTGATATCGGAGAGTTCACCTTTGTATATTTCACGTTCTAACTCTATACCGATAAGCAGAAAAAAAATGGTCATTAATCCATCATTAATCCAGTGAGTTACACTGTGACTGCCAACCTGAAAATGCCAGAAGTCGATATAGCCAGCCTGAAAGGGAGAGTTGGCTAGTAAAAGCGAAATAATTGTAACAATGACTAAAATTATCCCACCCGCCTTTTCGGAGTTAAAAAATTGTCTGTATAAACCTGTCAATCTCATCGGCGTAAAGAATAGTTATAGTGATTTTTGTTATTTAGCTACTGTTTTTGATTCAATGGAATGGGGCAATAATCAGTTACAGTTAGCAAAGCCCGAATTTACGAAACCTATTTTAAAGCTGTAAAGGATTTTTTCCACAGGACAAAGAACTAATAAGCCATAATATATAGGAGTTGGCA
Source organism: Bacteroidales bacterium (assembly GCA_038212135.1). Taxonomy (GTDB): domain Bacteria; phylum Bacteroidota; class Bacteroidia; order Bacteroidales; family UBA4417; genus UBA4417. The sequence goes on from JBBQUX010000009.1 coordinate 45,615, forward strand.
TTAAACTAATCAGAAACGCTTCGTGCACTCCCAAAGGGAGGATTTTGGGAAGGACCAGACAAGAAAAAGAAGTACGCGAATATCTACCGGCACGAGAAGTTTGAGAGATTTGAGATGAGCCTAATGTCAACAGCGTGTATAAAAAATGCTTTGAGTTACAGGAGTTTTTTTTGAGTAATTTAGACAACTGAGTACGCACTTATCATACACGCGGCCGTTATGAAAGTCAGCAAAGTGAACAAAGGAAGGAATGAGTTTTATGCTGTCTATCTAATTCATACTTTATAATTTAACAAATTCAATTGTATTTAGTTAGAACATACAAAGAAAATTCTTTCGAGAGCTATTTGCTATTTTCGAAGAGTATTCCCATATTTTTCATCAGGTAAGTTGCATTCAGGTTTTTACAAACTCCATCATGAAGTTTATAATCGATAAGCATTTTATCATTTTCGATCTGAATTTCGAAACAAAGGTTGTTTACTTTTCCGGGAAATCTGTTAGCAAGTTCACCCAACATTAAATCATGAGTTGCAAAGAGGCCAACTGATTTATAATGTAGCAATTGCTCAATCAAAGCAATGGATCCGGCTTGTTTGTCTTTGGAGTTGGTTCCTTTCAGTATTTCATCAAGTAGTATTAGCTTTTTCTTGCCGCTTTCCAGTTCATCTATTATCTGTTTCAAACGTTTAAGTTCTGCGTAAAAATAGGATTCATGTTTTACCAATGAATCGCTTGTGCGGATACTGCTGTGAATCTCAACGGGGAAGAAACTAAGCTTTAACGCACAAACCGGTGCTCCAGCCATGGCAAGGATATAGTTTGCGCCGATAGTTCTCAGAAAAGTGCTTTTCCCCGACATATTTGCTCCGGTAATAATAGCAAACTGGTTCCAGCCTTTGATTTCGATATTATTTACAACACGCTGTTCTGCATCAATAAGCGGGTGGCCGAGGTTTTCTGCTATAAAACCGAAATCATCACGAATCAACTCAGGATAAATAAACTGATTGTTATTATATGCAAAATTGGCCAGGCTGCTCATGGCATCAAAAGTTGCAATACTTTCAAACCAGATTGGTACATTTTCCTGGTTTTGTTTTTTCCATTTTTCAACTTTAAGCAAAAGATGAAGGTTAAACATGAAAAGACCATTCAGAATGATTGAAACCAGTATATTCAGGTTCGAATCCATATAGTTTAAAATCACCGAAAATTGGTGAATAGCTTTAGAAGGGATTTTGCCTTCTTCAGCTACCAGTCGTTTCTGAATATCAGTAAGATATTCGGATTTGAAATTTGTATTTTCTATCAGAAGAAGGCTCCGGGCAAACTTATTAAGGATTTTGGTTTTCGATGTAATAATATTCTGAATATGCATTGTTTGCCTGGCATACAGAAATACGATTATCAACTGCAATACAATCAGAAAGGATGGAAATGCAATAATTCCGGCGATGGATAACAAAATACAAGTCAGTGTAACTAACGGAAGTCCATAAGCAAGTATTCGTAACAATTTCAGATTTTTAACCGGACTCTCGCTCTGAAGCCAGTCACTCATTTCGGTTTTATCCGCTCCGGTGATTTTTTTGTCGTGAAATATCAACTGTAGTTTCTGCCGCAGCTCAACCATTTCAGACAATTCATTTACCGATTGCTGCCGTTGAATTACCTTATCGCTTTGCCCAAAAGCATTGCTGAAATATTCAGCCAGGCGAAGTTTACCAAATATGGTTGAAGTGCGATTTATAAACTGAAATAAGGATCCTTCGCCAAAAATATCCAGGTCGTGCGTGTAATCGTGCGACTGGTCAATAAATTCATTTCCGGGATCGAAAAAAGTGTAATCGCCGGCTAATGCTTTAACTTCTTTCTCATTGATATGAATCAGAATCTGAATGCGTTTTATCCGTTTTTTTAACCTGCTGTCAACTAAACTGAGTATCGCAAATGCAGTAAAAGCCGAAATCGCAATCATCCCTGACCAAAGTGACTGAATCGTAAGGTATCTGTAAACAAGGAAAGCAAACAATAAAAATATACAAAGCCGGAGCAAGGGCAGATTTTTTTGTTTCTTATCCAGATTCTGTTTTTCGGAGGAATATGTATTGATGCGTTGGGTGTATTCGGATAATCTGTCAGTCATATTCTATCTATATTTCTGTTGCAAAGTTAGGATATTTTGTATTTGGCATCGTGAAGCGTAAACCCGTTTAGCTACATGCGTTTTACTTCATGAGATGTATTGAATGTACACATTGTATTAAGTCTATTATGGCTGATCTCAGCTTACAGTAATTTAAAGGGCAGTGAAATTAATTCTGTTTTATAAATATATTTTATACTTATGAATTATATTTGCACTCAAATATCTTGTTATGAAAGCTATGAATTATACCAGTTCGCTTCCGGAAGAGTTGATTGAGATGCTTGATACCTATGCCAGAAAGTTTAAAATGCCTAAAAACCGAATAATGGAACAAGCTTTACGAGCTTATTTTGAGAAATTGAAAAAGGCTGAATATGTTTATTCCTTTCGCAAAGCTGCCGGTGACGAAGAAATGAATAGTATGGCCGAAGAAGGTCTTGAAGATTACCTGAAAATAATTTCGGAAGAATGAATCAGCGCGAAATCTGGTTGGCAGATATTAATCCGGTTAAAGGCAGTAAACAACGTGGCACCCGACCAGTAGTTGTACTGAGCGGCAATTCAATGAATTTGAACCTCGATGTGTGTATAGTTTGTCCGTTAAGTTCGAAAATTAAAAATTATGCTGGATGCCTGGTACTCAATAGTGATGCAGTAAACGGACTTGAAGCGGACTCGGAAATTATCACTTTTCAGATAAGAACTATTTCAGGTCAAAGATTGATACGGAAATTAGGTGAGATTACATTGGAGCAGTTTGATGTTGTGAAACTTGGCTTAAATGAGATACTTACCTATTAGTTGATCCTCGATTAGTCAGTGAACCAATATATTACAAATACCTTCTATCCTTTACAAACGGCAGTTTCGCCATTTTCTCCACTTCTATACTCGGGAATCCGAATTCCTCCACGATTTTCCCTTTCATTAAATACACACCATGGCCCTTGAACGGATAAAGTTTGGCTGATTGTGGAAAATGCACGGTATCAAAAAACTCCCCATCTGCATCGAAAAAAGTTCCGAAATGCATAATCTCATTCCGTATGGTACGTACGTATTTTATAGTAACCAGCGATCCAAGCATACGAACCGTTGCTCCAACATGTGTTGGGAGGTCGCGCGCGCGCAATTCCCCGCGGAAAAGGGTTTGGAGTAAATCGAAATAGCCCATTGTTACCGGAAATCCGAGTAATTCTATTTCATCAAAGGCATCATCAACTGCCGAATGATCAAGTGCAGGCATGTGAAACTGCCTTACCGGCGTGGTAAACAAGGAGCCATCAGTTGGTGGAGGTGTAGCTTTTCGTAACAACAGATGAACTTCCCAGAGCAACTGTTGCTTGCTAACTTCCGTAAATCGCAGCGCGTTAAGCCTGATAAGAAGTATTGCCTGATCTAACGTAAGTGGAACACGGTTTACAAAATCAGAAAGACTAAGAAAAGTGCCATTGCGCGTTCGTTCGTCAATTATGGTATTAATGGTATTGCTTTCGAGATTGGCGATGTACACAAATCCCAGCCAGATTGTGATTCCGCTGATTGTGGTGGTATGATTGCTCCGGTTGATACATGGTAATTCAATGCCTGCGCCGCACCGCTTTGCCTCGTTAATATACACCCATGCCTGGTAAAACCCGCCGAAGTTGTTGAGCACAGCCGTCATAAATTCGAGCGGGTAATAGGATTTCAGAAACAAGCTTTGGTAGCTTTCTACCGCAAATGAAGCTGAATGTGCCTTTGAAAATGAATATCCGGCAAACGATTCGATCTGCCGCCAGACTTCGTTGGTGACTTCTTCGGAGTGTCCCTGCGCATAACAACTTTCGAAATATTTATCCACAATTTTCTGAAACTCAACCCGCGAGCGGTATTTGCCACTCATGGCACGGCGAAGCACATCGGCATCAGCCAGGTCGAGGCCGGCAAAGTGGTGGCATATTTTAAGCACATCTTCCTGGTACACCATTACACCGTACGTTTCAGCCAACTGCTCTTCCATAATGGGATGCAGGTATTTGAATTTATCCGGATTATGAAACCGCCAGATATATTCTTTCATCATCCCCGAGCGTGCAACTCCGGGACGGATGATGCTGCTTGCTGCCACAAGGGTGAGATAATTGTCGCATTTGAGTTTTTTCAGCAACCCTCGCATGGCAGGGCTTTCGATGTAAAAACATCCGATGGTTTCGGCTGATTTCAACTGTTTTTTAATTTTCTCGTCCTTTTTGAAATCACTTACCCGATGAATATCGACATTTATTCCCCTGTTTTGCTTGATAATGTCAACAGCTTCCTGAATATGCCCCAAACCACGCTGACTAAGGATATCGAGTTTTTCGTATCGCAGGTCTTCGGCCACATACATATCCCATTGTGTAGTCGGGAAAGCCTTTGGCGGCATATCGAGAGCGGTGAACGCAGTAAGGGGTTCTTCTGAAATAATCACCCCGCCGGCATGTATGCTGCGGATGTTGGGGAAGTCGGTCATGCGTGTTGCAAGTTGTACGATATGTTCAGCGATAGCATTTTTATTAAGCGGGTTGCTTGGTTCTTCAACCAATAAGTCAATTTCTTCTTTAGGCAAACCGTACACTTTTCCCAGTTCGCGCAAACTTGATTTCCCTTTAAACGTGGATGTTGCTCCAAGCAAAGCGGTATGTTTGTGCCCGTATCGCTTGAAAATGTAGTCGAACACTTCATCGCGGTCTTTCCACGAAAAATCGATATCAAAATCGGGCGGACTTGACCGTTTTGGGTTAAGAAACCTTTCGAAATACAGGTTTAGTTCAATGGGATCCACATCAGTAATACGCAGGCAATACGCCACTATGCTGTTGGCACCGCTTCCACGGCCTACATGGTAGAATCCACGGCTCATGGTATAGCGGATAATGTCCCATGTAATGAGGAAATAGGAGGAGAATCCGAGTTTATCAATGATTTCGAGTTCGTGTTTTACACGCTGTTTCGCTTCTTTATTGTTTTTGCCATAGCGATAGATAAGCCCGTCGAAAGCTAATTTTTCGAGCAGCAGCCGGTCGTCGTAGGCACTTGCCGAGAATAGTTTTTTATTCTTTACATTGCTGAAATCAAAATTTATAATGCAGTCATCCAGTAATTTACGCGTATTGGAGATAATCTGCGGGTAGTATTCGAACAGTTTTTCAAGTTCTGCAGGCGGGTTGAAAAGTTCGTCGGGAGCAGCCACCTGCGAAGGGATAAGCATACTCAGCAAGGTGTTGTTGTCGATGGCGCGCAGGTGACGGTGAAGTTCATAGCCTTGCTCGTTTTCAAACGTAACAGGGCACAAAGCCACGAGTTTTTGTTGCTTGTTGCGGTTTTCTGCCGAAAGCAGCTTGTTAAGTTCCGTGCTCCGGATACCGGTATATTCATTATCGCGTAACTTCTTTGGTGATTTCTCTCCAAAAGGGTAAATTACATAACAGTGGCTGAATTCCGGTGCCTGCAGGGGCAAGGGAAGTTTGTTAATATTATTATAGCTCAGGAATTCGTTCAGTTCCATGAATCCTTCGTTATTGTGTGCTATTCCTATATAGAGCAGTTTATTATTATCACGGAATTCGATGCCGGCTACCGGTTTTATACTGTTTTTATTGCAGGCCTGCACAAAATCAATCACGCCCATGCTGTTGTTGATATCGGTAAGTGCCAGCGTATCAATACCATTTGCCACAGCCATTTCCACCAGTTTATCAATGGGGAGTGTGCCGTAACGGAGGCTGTAAAAAGAGTGGCAGTTGAGGTACATGAAGGATTTACGATTTACGATGTACGATGTACGATTTGTGATTTGTGATTTGTGATTTGGGATTTGGGATTTGGGATTTGGGACTTGGGATTTCCGATTAATTTCTGATGTTCAGGATTTACATCCGCATTCCGACATCTTACATCCTTCTTAATCGTCCTCCTCATCCACAGCATCCACACCCACAGCTCGTATTACCGATTTCCGGCCGTAGCGCAAACGCATGCGATCCATGGCCTGGTAAAGGTTGATGAGTTCGGGTGTCTGGTCGAAAAGGTCGATTTGCTGTACACCGGTTACCAAATGGCTGAACCTTACCCCGATAAGACGTATGAGCATACGGCGCTGGTACAGTTTACGAAACAGTTCTTTGGCCACAGGTATCAGTACATGATCGAACGAAGTATAGCCAATGCGCTGCTGTATAGTGTGTGTGTCGAAGTTGGAATAGCGGATTTTGACTGTTACACAGGAAGTGAGCTTCTGCTTTTTACGAAGCGAAAAAGCAATTTTCTCCACCATTTGCACCAGTAGTTCGTTAATCATGTGTATATCAATAGTGTCCTGCTCAAAAGTAGTTTCGGTGCTGATGGATTTCCGTTCGGAGTAGGGGATTACAGGGGCTGTGTCGATGCCGTTGGCTTTTTTCCAGATCGCCAGCCCGTTTTGTCCCAGCACTTTTTCGATCATTTCGGGAGGCATATGGCCGAGAGTATCGATGGTAGCTATGCCCATTGAACGCAGCAGGCGGTAGGTTTTTTCGCCTATGCCAGGGATTTTGCTTATCGAAAGCGGTCCCAGGAAATAAATTACCCTTTCGACAGGAATTTCAAGTTCGCCGTTGGGTTTGGCTTCACCGGTAGCTATTTTGCATACCGTTTTGTTTACCGAAAGTCCCAGTGAAATAGGTAAACCTGTCTCGCGGATAATGCGTTGCCTGAGTTCGTGTGTCCATTTCACGCTGCCGAAAAAGCGGTCCATGCCGGTAATATCGAGGTAATGCTCGTCGATAGAAGCTTTTTCGTACACAGGTGCGCTTTCGGCAATAACATCGGTTACCAGGTTGGAGTATTTGGTGTATTGCTCCATATCGCCACGCACCACAGTAGCATCGGGGCAGAGTATACGTGCCATTTTCATAGGCATGGCCGAATGCACCCCGAACTTACGTGCTTCGTAGCTGCAACTCGATACCACGCTGCGATCCGAAAATCCACCTACAATCACAGGCTTCCCGATAAGCTGGCTGTTCATAAGCCGCTCTACAGCTACGAAAAACGTGTCGAGATCCATATGTACAATGGTGCGTCCCGTCCTTCGGAGACTATCAGGGAATGCCTGTGGCGAAATTATTTTCAGATCGGTGTGCATTATTTAAAAAAATGTAGTACTTTTGATTAGAAAATAATCAAAAATATGACGGCAATATAATCATAATTTTTGAAACATGGATGATATTGTTGATAGAAAAAAACTCACCCCCCCCGGCTCCCTCTCTTCACGAAGAGAGGGGGTGACTCTCCGATCAGAATTTAACTTTAACTGACCATTGTTATGTTTACTGATGTCATTAAATAACTAATTTCCTCGTCTTTACCCCCTCTCTTTGTTTCAAAGAGAGGGGGTAAAGAGAAAATTCGTCAAATGTTCCTAAAAACTCACCCCCCGGCCCCCACACTTCACGCAGAGAGGGGGTGACTCACCGATCAGAAATTAACTTTAAACGACCATTGCTTTGATTACTACTGCTCATAAATAACCAATTTCCTCGTCTTTACCCCCTCTCTTTCCTTCAAAAAGAGGGGGCAAGGGGTGAGCTTTTTTACCAGCTATGAAACCTGATTCACGAAAGAAATTTGTTGTTGCAATTTGCCGGGAGAACCGTAAAAATATGACGGAGGCCGAAAGAATTGTGTGGGAATTTGTCAGAAACAGAAAGCTTTATGGAAAGAAGTTTCTGAGGCAGCACAAAATAATTTATGAAAACTCATTTGATTCATTTCAATTCTTTGTTGTTGATTTTTACTGTGCAGAAGAAAAGCTGATACTTGAAATCGATGGAAAAATACATGAATCGCAAAAGGAATATGACAGTTGGCGAACTTCGGTTTTAGTGGGCTTAGGATTACGTGTTCTGAGAATTAAAAATGAAGAGACAATATTTGAAGAGCAAGTTAAAGAGAAAATTCGTCAAATGTTCCTAAAAACTCACCCCCCGACCCCCTCTCTTCACGAAGAGAGGGGGTGACTCTCCGATCAGAATTTAACTTTAACCGACCATTGTTATGTTTACTGATGTCATTAAATAACTAATTTCCTCGTCTTTACCCCCTCTCTTTGTTTCAAAGAGAGGGGGTGAAAGAGAAAATTCGTCAAATGTTCCTAAAAACTCACCCCCCGGCCCCCTCTCTTCACTAAGAGAGGGGGAGACTCTCCGATCATAAATTGCCTTTAATCAACCATTACTATGTTTACAGATGCTCATAGAAACTAAATTCCTCGTCTCCACCTCCTCTCTTTTCTTTAAAGAGGGGGTCAGGGGGTGAGTTTTTTCAAATAAATATACCATGGAACCAACCTTCGGACAAAACATCAAATTGCTGCGCAAACGACGCAGCCGCACACAAGACGATATCGCTTTCGCGCTGAACATGAAACGCTCCACACTGAGCGGTTACGAAAACGGTGTTGCCGAACCGGGCATCGAAGCCTTATTGGCCTTAGCTAAATATTTCAAAATATCCGTCGATACGCTGCTAACGGTTGATCTTGGTACGCTTCGCGAAAGCGAGTTGAACCAGTTAGAGCATGGATACGATATTTTTGTTAACGGCGGTAGTCTCCGCATACTCACAACTACGGTTGACAGCAGTAATAAGGAAAACATCGAAGTGGTAAATCAGAAAGCCTCGGCCGGGTACCGCACTGGTTTTGCTGATCCGGAATATATTAAGGTACTGCCAACATTTCAGATGCCTTTTCTTTCGTCCGACCGCAAGTACCGGACTTTTCAGATTTCGGGTGATTCCATGCTGCCTATTCCCGACAAATCGTGGGTTACCGTTGAGTTTGTGCAAAACTGGGATTTAATCCGCGATCACCAGGCCTACATAATACTTACACTGAACGACGGCGTAATGTTTAAGGTGGCCGAAAACCGGTTGAAAACAGAAAGCAGGCTTCTGCTGCATTCGCTTAACCCACTCTATGAATCCTTTTCTGTTGATGTTAAAGATATGCGGGAGGTATGGCGCTTTGTACATTATATCAGTTCGGAATTGCCCGAACCCAACCTTCCGAGTAACGAGATATCCTCAACCCTAATGACACTTAAAAAAGAAATGGCTGAACTGAATGCCCAACTAAAACAAGGTAAACTTTTTGAATAATAGTTATTTGTATATATAATAGCTATATGAATTGAGGTTGTGAAAAATCTTCTTTTTTGATGGCTTACATACTCAATAAGGCATAATTATTGTTCGAGTATACTATGTAAACGTGTCTATATGTTAGTTATTTAACCAATTCTGTTAAACCT